>NZ_JAAAJC010000007.1 GCF_009900715.1 Halococcus salsus | reverse complement strand
CGAGGATATTCCACATGAAGAACCGACGGCTCAGGCAGCTGAAACTCACCAACCGACAGTAGTCTCAAATGTTGCGAGTGAGCTTCAAGTGGAAGCTTGGAGATCGGAAGCACTCGCTCATGGGTTCCGTTCTGCTCTCAGCCTTCCCCTGATCCATGAAGAGGCGTTCTACGGTGTCGTAACTATGTATGCAAGCCAGCAGGAGGCGTTCGATGAAACCTCACAGGCAGTACTCGGTGAATTGAGTGAAACAATTGCTGCGGCGATCACTTCAGCAAAGCAGCGGGATGCACTGCTCAGTGATACTGCTACTGAGTTAGAGTACAAGACGACTGATAAGGAATCTATCTTACTCCAGCTTGCACGCGTCGCCGACTGTACAATCTGCTTTGATGAAGGGCTCCAACAGACCTCCCAAGGGATATCAGCAATTGCGAAAGTTGAACATAGTTCACTTGATGCGCTACGTGAAGCAGCTACATCGGTCGTCGGTATTGAGGATTTCCGGGTGATTTCTAAATCAACGAACGGAGGTGATTCGATCGTCCAGTTTCGGTTTTCAGACCCCTTCATTGCGACTAAGCTTGTTGATCATGGAGCGATTCTCCGTGAAATATCAGTAAATCCGGAAGCAATGCGTCTCAAAATTGAAGTCCCCAACCCAACGGCCACTCGAACCGTCAACAACATTCTCACACAGGAGTTTCAGGATATGACTCTTCTCACGCAGCGCAATCGGCAGCGTACGAACAATATCAATGATATGACTAGGTCACAGATCTTCAACCAACTCACTGATCGGCAACTGGAAGCGGTGAGAACGGCCTATCAGAGTGGATACTTTGAAACGCCACGGGAAAACTCAGGTTCGGAAGTGGCAGAGATTCTAGGGGTTTCTCCGTCTGCTTTCTCCCAACTTAATCGCACCGTTCAACGGAAAGTATTCTCAAGAATGTTTGAGGCAGAATCGGAACGTTGAGTTCAATCACATGAATTGTCCTCTGCATAGAGAGTAGCAGTCGCAACTGTCGCCGCTGTTCGAAGGTAATTTTGAAGCAGGTAGACAAAAGCAATGCTCCTCAATCTTGGCCGGATCGTATGTTTGAGGCATCACTGAATTGAAACCAATAGATAGATCCAGGTAGACGAGCCGCTTAGAAGCGGGCTTCAGAGTACATGGGAGCTGTCGCTTAGTATGTTGAGGTAGTAGTCACTACAACACTACTCCCGCTGATATCCAGCAACCTAACAGAATCAGCCATGGTGAGCTATTGTGGTGATACTGACGAGTCCTATGAGAAGTCAGCACGCTTTCCCATCTCAAGCGAAAATCGCAGGCAGTGAAGCGAATTTGGGATTACCGAGTAACTCTCGTCGTGCTCTGTACGCTGGCGTTTTTCGCGACGATGGTCGCTCGGTTGGTCATCAGTCCAGTGGTGCCGGAGATCGTCGATACGTTTGACTCCTCAAGCGGTACCCTCGGACTCGCTCTAACAGGTCTCTGGATGGCGTACGCGTTCGTGCAGTTTCCAAGCGGTGTTCTCGCCGACCGATACGGTGAGCGCCGTATTATCCTCGCTGCAGTTGGACTTACAGCGGTCGTTAGTGCCCTGCTTGCACTCTCGCCATCAATGCCCGTCTTCCTCCTCTTCACACTCCTTTTGGGCGGCGTTGCAGGATTGCACTACAGTGTTGCGACGACGTTCCTTACCCGGAAACTGAACAATATTGGCACCGCGATCGGTCTCCACAATTCTGGAGCACCGATAGCGGGATTGGTAGCCCCCATTGCAGCGGCCGCTGTAAGTCAGTGGTTTGGCTGGCGGGCAGCGATCGCGCTCGGGGCTGTCGCTGCCTTACCTGTATTCGTACTTTTTCAATGGAAAGTGCGGCCAACGGAACCCGCACGTCCTACACAGCCAATGGGCGAGCGGTTCGCCCTCAGACCGGTTATCGAGTTGCTCTCCCGACGAAAGATCGCGTTCACTGCCCTACTGGCGTTCCTATTCGAGTTTATCTGGCAGGCAACGGCTTCATTTCTCCCTACATTTCTAATCGCCTATCATGGATATTCGGTGACGTTCGCCAGTACACTGTTTTCGGCATACTTCGTCATACAGGGACTCACACAACCTGGTATCGGGTCGCTATCGGATCGGTATGGTCGAGAAGAAATTGGGGGCTTATGTGCAGTTCTTGGGATCGGTGGGTTCGGACTGCTTCTTGCTGGATCGCAGCTAACTGTCCTCCTCGTTGGAATCGTTCTTATTGGTGTTTCGATGGGGTGGGGTGCGGCACTCCTGCCGCGTTTCGTAGATAATCTCTCAAGTGCTGAACGGGGTGCTGGGTTCGGTCTCGTACGGACAACTTATATGATGATGAGCGCGACCGGAAGTGTCGTCATCGGAACGATTGCGGACGTTGCTGGTTGGGGGGTCGCTTTCGGGACCTTCTTGGTTTTTCTCTCAGTGATTTGCTTGTTGCTTGTTAGCAATAGAATGTTGGATCTCGGATTCTAGAGCGGATCTATAGAGAGAATCAAGACATGATTCTTAGCTGGAGCCCAGATCGATATGCTGGCGTTCCCACTCACGACGAGCCTCGAGCTCGCGCTGACCGCGTTGGGTGACCGAGTAGGCATTGGTGCGCTTGTCGATCTCGGAGACGTCGATCAACCCCATGTCAGCGAGCGTGTCGAGGTTCGGATAGAGTCTGCCGTGGTGGATCGTGCCTGAGTAATCCTCTTCGAGGGAGTCCTTGATGGCGAGGCCGTGTGGTGGGATTCCGTTCTCAAGACCGGCGATTACGTATAGGAGGTCACGTTGGAAGGCGTTCAAGTCATCCATCATAGCATCCGGATAGGTCGGAAAACGAACGGATAAGTATATCGGATAGAAAGCAGGTCCGCACGGTTATCAGGCGTCGAATCGATCTCCTCGAATTGTTGTATTGCATAGTGGACTGTCCGCTGAGAGAGGCGTGGTTCATTGGCTATTTGTTTCTGTGTAAGTGGCCCCTTCTGCCCTAGTACAACGAAAACGAGCTTCGCGCTTGGGGGAAGGTCGAGGAGTTGCTGATCAGGGGTATCGCTCATGAGATGATGTCAAAGAACGGTTTTCACGCGGGACAGCCTGGAACAATATGCTTTCGTGGATGTGGTATAGATCGGTTTTCGGCACCGCTTCCGTCGCCACCGGAGGCACAGAGCACATCGGCGTCGCCGACTGTCCCACTTTATGACCGTCCTCTAGTTAATGATCTTTCGTAGTATATATAAAGATCTATGTGTCGCTGCGGCGCTTGACATCGTCACGGCAGAGGGCCACAACGCCGCAGCTGTCCCGGGCATGAGGTCGGGGACGGCATCGGGATAATCACCGTCCTATGCCGACGATTCGACAGTCTGTGCCCCGACGCTCTCGCCGTCTGGATCATAGACGGTGAGCTTTGTTCGAGTATTCGCCATGGCAAACAGCGCGAAGACCGAATGTAGCATGGAGGAGACAGATATCCGGTGTGAGAGGTGTAAGCTGTTCATTGTGGGCTGCCTCCTGACGGGCCTGACATCGACAGTAGCCACAGCCACACGGTTCATGCTGTGGAATCCGGATGAGCTTGCGATCCCAGTCGATTCATGAAGTCTGGAAATGAGCTATCTCTCCAGCGCGGGGCCCGAGTCGCCTACCGACTAGGCAGACAAACCGCGCTTCGAACCCTCGCGGGTCAGGGAGTACGGTACACGCTTCCAGCAGGAGTGCGAACTCGCGGTCGTTCAGGACGTCCTCGTGGGTGTGACGGGTGGTCAGCGTCTTCCGGTGCCGTTGCCCACTCGTTCTTGGATTTCGGATGACGAGCCATCTCGGACGAACGTGTGCCGATGAAGAATGTTTCTTCCTCTCGGCACGACGATAACAGCGAGCCTTCCTGCTGGATAGAGAGCGCGTATTTTGCATATCGGTTGCGAATGGCGTTTTCGACAGTTCTACATGATTGATATCATTGCTAAATTCATAGAACAAGACAAATTGCAAATTTGTGAATGGTTCCGATACTCGCGGGCTCAAGTAGGTTTTTAATCAACACCGATCGATCTCGACGCGATATATTATTCTCAATGAAATGAACATGGCCTGTTACATGTTTCCATGAATCACAGACCGTAACAAATATTGCGATGGTGTATGACAAACTATCATGGGACACAAAACCAGGCGAGCGTTCCTGAAGGTAAGTGGTGCGGCGCTCGGAGGCATTGCTGTAGGTACGAACGTCGTAGCAGCCGAATCACGCGAGCGGTTCATCGTCGATGCAAAAAGCGTGAAACACACAGACGGGGTCGAAGTCGTTCATCGACTGGATCCGGTGAACCTGCTCGTGGTACGCGGCAGTGAGAAAGAAGTCAAAAAGCTCGGTGGAAAGTACGCACCGGACTTGGTCTATACGCTTGATACACCCGTCGAACCGACACAGGAGAGTGCGACGGACGAACCGTACTACGAACCCTTCCAGTGGGACAAACAGGACCAGCAAATCCCCGAAGTTCACGAAATAACCCGCGGGGAGGGAACGCGGGTTTCGATTATCGATTCCGGAATCCTTGAGACTCACGAGGACCTCACTGGCCCGCTGAACACCGAGTTGTCACGAAACTTCACCAACGACGGCGAAGACTTCAGCCCTGTCGGCAGCGACCACGGTACGCACGTCGCGGGTATCGTCGCGGCCGACGACACCAACGAAACGGGAACCGTCGGCAGCGCACCGGGCACTGAACTGGTCGCGTGTCGCGTATTCTCCGGCCCATCCGCAACCTTCGCCGACATCCTCGCGGCGGTCGTCTACAGTGCGGAGATCGGTTGTGACGCTGCGAACATGAGCATCGGCGCGTATCCTGTCGACAGGCGGAAAAACGGGAGCTTCTACGGTGGCGTGCTGAACAAGACGATGGCGTACGCGAGAAATCAAGGGATGGTGGTCGTGGTTTCGGCGGGCAACGACAGTGCCGACCTCCAGCACGACAACGGCGAGGTTCTCGAAGTCGACACGGACGGTGACGGTGAACTCGAAGAAGTCGTCCTCAAGGGCGGTCACTGGATCAGCCTCCCGAACGAGGCCGCGAATGTGATGAGTATCGCGGCAACGGGTCCCATCGGCTACAAGTGGGGCGAACCCGGACTCGAAGCACCTCCAGAGAGTCCGGCGTTCTACACCAACTACGGGACGAACGCTGTTGACCTCGCCGCACCTGGTGGTGATGCAGATCTCGAAGCGCTTGACAGCGAGGTCCCAGGCTCGCAGCAAGATCTCGTGTTTAACACGACATTCACTGGTGAAGACACCGACGGCGACGACATTCCAGAGCCTCCGTTCGTGCCTTCGTACGGCTGGAAGGCCGGCACCTCGATGGCCGCCCCGCAGGTGACCGCTGCCGCCGCACTCGTCAAGAGTGTCAATCCGGATTATAACGCGAATCAGGTCATGTCGACTCTCAGAAACACCGCCGAGGTGCCGAACGGGTACGACAAAGCGTACTACGGGGCCGGTTACCTCGATACGCTCGGGGCGGTTCAAGACTGAGTGAGCGGCCTCGACAGAACTTTTGCCGCGAATCACAGACCTCCTACTCAAATACGGAACGATTGCTCTACTACTGAGGATGTGAAACGAATGGCGGCCACTTGCTGAATACACCCTCTGAATCTCGCACGTCTATCTTGGCAGAGATCCATTATATTTCGCAGTTGCTACTGACTAGACAGCGCGTATCGGTTATCCGCAAGATTGAGCTTCCGGGTGTTTATATCTCTGTTAAATGGTATAGCACGCATGACTAGGTCTGGCACTGTTGAACGGGCGTTTATCGCGCATGAAGCCGAAGCTCAGATGGAGGAACAGGCCGACGTTGAAGCGATCGCCGGAAAGGGGCTACGAGGTGATCGGTACTTTAGCGAGATCGAGACGGGGACCTTCGTCAAGTGGGAATCAGACGAGAAACGCCCCGATGGGTACGACCTCACATTAATCGAGCAGGAGGCTGTTACAGCAATCGAACGTGAAGCGGAAATCGAACTCGAACCCGGAGAACACCGACGGAACATCGAAACTCGTGATGTCGCACTCAACCATCTCGTTGGACAACGATTCCAGGTCGGTGACGCCATCTGCCGAGGGGATCGGCTGTGTGAACCATGTAATCATCTTCAGCGCATCACTCAAGATGGCGTATTGCAGGCACTCACCCACCGAGGAGGCCTCCGAGCAGACGTTCTTAAAGATGGGCTGATTCGCCCCGGAGACACCATCGAACCGCTCGAATAATCCGGAGCTTTTCGCTTAGAAACGGTTCGTCTTTCCCGCTTGCCGATCGAGACGATCAGGGGAAGAAAAAGAATACGAGCCTATGGCAGCGCCGTCCGGAGGTCCTCACGGAGGTCGTCGGTGTGTTCGATGCCAACCGATATCCGGACCAGGGTCTCGGGGATTTCCGTGGTGTCCGACCTGTGACTGACCTTATCAGGGATCATCAGCGACGGCACCTCGATAAGGCTCTCGACGCCACCGAGACTGGTCCCTGGGGTAAATATCTCAAGGCTATCAATGAACGCCTCGATTTCGGCCATCGTGCCGTCGAACTCGAAGGAAAGCATCCCGCTGTATCCTGACATCTGTTTGGCCGCGAGATCGTATTGTGGGTGACTTTCAAGGCCCGGGTAGTGGACGCGAGCGACCCGGTCGTGGGCCTCGAGGAGGCGAGCAACCGCCATCGCATTCTCCTGATGGTGATCCATCCGTGCCGGCAGCGTCTTAATGCCGCGCGTAACGAGGTAGCAGTCGAACGGCGAGAGCATGTTTCCGAATCCGATCTGCTGGGAAAACGCCAGTTTCTCGAAGATCTCGTCGTCGTCGGTGACGATGGCACCACCGATCGAGTCGGAGTGTCCATTGAGATACTTGGTTGTGCTGTGGACGGCAATGTCAGCACCTAGTTCAAGCGGCGCTTGGAAGTACGGGCTCGCGAAGGTGTTGTCGACCCCAAATGGAATGGCGTGATCGTGAGCGATGTCGGCTATCGAACGGATATCACACAAACGCATCAGCGGGTTCGTGGGTGTCTCCGCCCAAATCAGATCGGTATCTGAATCGACCGCTGCATCGACATTTTCGGGCTCGCGGGCGTCGACAAACTCGACATTGACACCGAAGTGATTGGCGATGGATTCTGTGAGCAGTTTCTCGGTCCCGCTATAGACGGAGTCCGACGAGACGAGGTGTCCCCCTGGCGGGACTAGCGAGAGCATCGTCGTTGAGATGGCGGCCATCCCCGAGGCGAACGCCAGCCCATGCTCACCGCCTTCGAGGCGGGCCAACTGCTCTTCGAGGGCCGCTCGCGTCGGGTTGCTCTTGCGTGAGTAATCGTGTTCGTTAGCATCGTCCCCGCTGGCCCACTCGAAGGTGCTCGAGAGGTGTATCGGCGGAATGACGTCGCTTGTTCCGCCCTTGTCAGAGTGCGTCGCGTTCTCAGCTGCCCCGACGGCGAGCGTCTCGAATCGGTTTTCGCGGAAACGGTCATCGTGTCGTGTCATTGGCGACTCACCGCGGGACCCGTTTGCGTGATGTCACACGCTTCCGGCACGGTCGATTTGTCCATGAGAGGAATTCGCTGCGGTGATACTTAGATTTGCAGATCCAGGGAACTGTGTAGAAGTAAGAACGCGAGCTGATGGTTTATAACCTTTATATCGCCAGAACGCTTCCAAACGGCGGCTGAAACAATGAAGACGCAATATTACACAGCAACGAGCATCGACGGTTATCTCGCCGATGACGAAAATTCACTCGACTGGCTCTTCCAGTTCGGAGAAGTCGAGGGCATGGAGGATGACTACCCACAGTTCATGGACCAAGTTGGTGCCGCAGCCATGGGTTCGACGACCTACGAGTGGCTCATAGAGCACGAAAATTTGCTGGAGAGCCCAGAACAATGGCCATATGAGATCCCAGCTTGGGTGTTTAGTAGTCGGAAATTACCGGTAGTTGATGGTGCGGACATTGACTTCGTGCAGAGGGACGTTGCGTCCGTTCATGACGATATGGTGAAGGCCGCAGACGGCAAGAACGTCTGGCTTGTTGGCGGTGGTGATCTTGTGGGACAATTCCATGATCAGGGTCTACTCGACGAGATTATTCTCAGCGTCGCTCCCGTTACGCTCGCTTCGGGTGCGCCACTGTTGCCGCGCAGGATCACTGAACCGCCCCTGAAACTGGCTGACGTGCAAAAATATGATGACGTCTTTGCAGTTCTAACGTACGAGGTGCAGTATTCCGATGAGAGGTGATCGATGAGGGCTCTCTTTACTCAGTGTATGATAGTTAGAGCTGACGTTCGATCCGACGTCCTCTGCTGTGTTTCTGAAAAGCTAGTTGGCCAGAATAGTCTTACTTCCACAATCCGGCAGACAACAGACACATGGAGACGCCACACCCGGGCATCGAGATTATTGAAGGGGATAACCTGCGGCAATCGGATCGTTCCACACCAGCTGAAACACGAGAAATCGTTTTCGAAACGCCTCGCGTGTTGCTCGAACGAGTCGAGCAAACTGGCGAGACGACAGGTGAATGGCGACACCACGATGACCACGACGCGTATGGAGTCGTTCTTTCAGGGCAGAGTCGCGTGGAGTACGGTTCCAGTTCGTTCAGTATCAGCGTTGATGAGTTTCTCTATATCCCTGCTGGCGTCAGCTATCGCCTCACGACGGCCGACGAAAAAGTGGAGATGCTCATTACCTCTGTCGAGCCCGGCCAGCCGGAGGTGACTACCGGCGATTCCCGTACAGAGCAATTTGAGCGAACTCCACAACGCGCTGGCACGGATGATCTTGCTTCGGCGGGGGAACTGAAAAATCTCACCCGATTAATGCCGTTCCCTGAAGCCCCTGTTCAGCAGGTGCGTGGTCACGCTTCCGGACGCGTCGCTTCTGACTGGCATCATCACGGTGACAACGACGTTCTCGGTTACGTGCTCGACGGCGAAGGCTACGTTGAGGATGAACGAGCATTGGCTCGCGCTGGAGAGTTCTTCCACATCTCTGCAGGCGTCGTTCATCGGGACGTAAACCCGAGTGATGACGAGCAGGACTACGTGCTCTGGCTGACGGGTTCCGAACCGCGAACCATCCCCGTTGACGGCCCAGCAGATTAGAGCTGTTCAGTAGAAATCTTACCCTGTAATCTTACCTTCTTCACGAAATCACACTGCTTGGGCACTCTGGCCGCGAGACTGCGGGCCGTCACGGACTCCTCAAATGCGCTGTATCTCTCGTTCTCCGGACCGCCCATCGCGAACAGGACGCTGGGGTGAGGTCCTCATCCATGATGCGCAGCGTGTAGTGCAACGCAGCAATCCTCGCCGTTCACGGCGGGCTATCATCACTTCATAGATCGGTCCAATCAACTCACCGACTGTCCTATCCCAACCGCATAGTTTTCGTTACTAGTTATCTCGTAATAATCAAATAGCGTTAATAGAATGTGCTATGTGTTCCAAATACATGATAAATGATGGTAATCGGCAAGCAGGGAGCAGAGAGCAGTCGATGAGTGAGAGCGGACCAACAGACAGCGAGCAAGGCGAGACCCGCCGACGGACGTTTTTGAAAGGATCGGCCGTCGCACTTGGCGCAAGTGCGTTTCCCGCCATGGCCAACCGGGCCAGCGCTCACAGCGACGAATCGGACGAACGCGACGGCACCGGTCGGGTAGACACGGCAACCAGCGACGAGGGAATGGTCGCTTCGTCGGATCCACGGGCGAGTACTATCGGTGCCGACGTGCTCCGCGCGGGCGGCAACGCGGTCGATGCGGCGGTCGCGGTCCAGTTCGCGCTCAACGTCGTCCAGCCCCACACGTCGGGCATCGGCGGCGGCGGGTTCATGTTGTTCTACGACGCCGGTGAGGACGAACTCTATTCGGTGGACAACCGCGAGCGCGCCCCCTTCGGCGCGACGCCCGACATGTTCCTCGAAGACGGCGAGCCGATACCGTTCGACGAGCGCATCACGCTCGGGCAGGCGGTCGGCGTACCCGGCACGCTCAAGGCCTGTGATATCGCGCTGAAACGGTTCGGCACGCGGGAGATCGCCGACCTCATCGAACCGGCTATTGACCTCGCGGGCGGCGCGCGGGTCGATTATTACCTCGGTAGTACGATTGAAGAAGAGTACGAGAAGTTCAATGACGCCGCGCGCGCGGTGTTCGCACCCGGCGGCACACCGCTCGACATCGGCGACCGCGTCGAGCAACCGGACCTCGCCGCGACCTTCGAGACCATCGCCGACGAGGGCGTCGGAGCTCTTTACAAGGGAGATGTCGGCGAAGCCGTCGCCAATGTCGTTCAGGAGAACGGCGGCAGCATGACGGCCGCCGATTTGGGCGCGTACAACGTGACCATCGACACGCCCGAGTACGTCGAGTACGGCGACGTCACGGTACGAACCCAGCCGCTGCCAAGCTCCGGCGGGCTGACGATTGCACACATCCTCTCGCTACTGAAGCCGTTCGACCTCGCGCAACACGACCGCCAGTCGGTCGAAGTCTCCCAGTTGCTGGTCGAGGCGTTCAAGCTTGCTTACGCCGACCGCGGCGAGTACATGGGCGACAAACAGTTCGTCGACGCGCCGTGGCAGGGGCTGCTCGACGAGGCCTACCTCAACAAGCGCCGAGCAACGATGGAGTCCGGAGAAGCGACGACCGAGACCCAGCAGCCGGGCGACCCGTGGAGCTACCAGCCCGGCGATCCCTACGCAATCGACCCGCTCACCGTCGACGACGTCTCGAAAGTCCGGGACGCGCCGCGCCCGTACATCCCCAGCCCGCGCGGCAGCACGACTCACTTCACCGTCGCCGATGGCGAGGGCAACATGGTCTCGTGGACGAGCACCATCGAACAGCTGTTCGGGAGCGGTATCATGGTGCCCGACCACGGATTCATGCTCAACAACGAGATCACCGACTTCGACGCCGAGCCGGGTGGACCGAACGAAGTCCAGCCCCTGAAGCGGCCGCTCAGTTCGACGAGCCCGACCATCGTCTTCCGCGACGGCGAGCCGTTTTTTACCGTGGGCTCGCCCGGCGGCACGACCATTATCACGACGGTCGCGGAGATGATCATCAATCTCGTCGACTTCGATATGGACCTCGCGGAGGCGGTCGCCGAACCGCGGCTATACGCCAACTCCGAACCCGCTATCTATCCAGAAGCGAGTGTTCCCGAAGAGGTCCAGCGGGGACTGCGCGAACTAGGTTACGAGCTATCTCCGTTCACCCGACTCGGCAACGTCATGACGATTCGTGTTGACCAGGAGACCGGCGAATACACCGGTGCGGCGGACTTCCGCAATGGTGGACTGACAAGAGGGCTCTGAGCCTACCACATTCCCCTGATTATCGCTGTTCATGTTGTCGATACCGTAGGCTAGCAGTCGCAAAGCGATGATGGCGGCAGCATCAAGACGACGAACGCCAAAAGAAGAACACCACGGGAAAGATTACGCGATTCCCGCCCGCCCTTCATCCTCGCTCCGCTCGGCTTCAGGACGAGATTCCCTCGCTGTTTAAAGATGGCAAGCTCGAGGTCGTAGTCCGGCGGCGCTAAGTTCGGCAGACGTACTTCTCAGAACTATGGGATAGAGAGAGAGGACCACATGCCTCCCGTAGATCATGGTGATCCTGCCCTCTCTGACAAGCAGTACCACAGCATGGAGTATGAAGGTTCTGGCCAAATTTTAACGACCTGCTCGGCGGTGGGCAGGCTTGCGGTGATACCACTCCACCACCCTAATCGCGCCGAATAAGTACACTACCCAAAGGAACATCTGACGGTGGCGGACGGACGTACCGACGTTCGCGCCGACGATCCCGTATAGTCCCACCGCTGCGAGAAAACCAACGGACAGCGTAATTGTGGCTACAGGCGCGCGCCGGAACGCGTACCGAATCCCCCACAGCGCCGCGATCGTAAATGCGATGTTCCCGAGCGCTTGAAGCGCGATAATCACATCTGGGGCTGTCCCGATCATCCATGGCATCGGTGAATACAAGAAGTAAAATACCCCAATTGGGCCGAACTGGATGGCCTCTGCAATGGTGTTGAACTCGACCCCGGTGAGGTAGGCCGTTCGGCCAGTCGCACGCAGCTCGTGAACTCGTCCGAGTCGGTCGATAGCGCTCTGGAGTAGGTCGCTCCCAACGACGGCGATCACGGCGATTGCACCGACGGCAAGAGCACCGCTGGTCCGCCAGTCGGCATCGAGGTGTTGGAGGGTCGCAGCGACCGCGCCGATGGCAAGCGTGAGAAGATACAGCGGGATGTTCTCCGGTCGGAGCGGGGCGATAGCTGCAAGAACGAGAACTGCACCCACGATAGACAGAGGTCGCGGCAACCGACGCGGTGGACAAATAAAGAGAAGAGCGGTGGTCGTGATACCTGCGATCATCGCCACTTCACGGAGTGGGGTCGACTGGATGAATATATAACTCGGGTACACTGCAACCGGAAGTGCAGCAAGTACTCCTGCCGCCGAGGAGTGGTAGTAGCGGCCGAGAGCATAGATATTGTAAACCGCGAGCGCCCCCAGCAACGCGATCCCGATATGTGCATAGATGATGCTTGGGCCTGGCAACGCCCAGAACGGCGAAATCAAGAGTGCCCAATATTCAGAGACATTGAAGGTTGCTCCACCACCGCCGAGGAAAAACGAGATGAGCGTAGTCTCCCCGCCGCGGTAGAGCGCCCTGGTGAGTATCTCACCGTTCTGGAACCCTGTTCCTATCCGGGTTGCTCGTCGAATGAATCCAGTAACGTCGGCGGTCGAATAGGGATTGATAGCGAACAGTGAAAATGGGATGGCGAGGATTCGGACCCAGAATGCAAGTAAGACGATGGCCTCCGGGCCGGACGTGAATCGTTCGATCATCCACAAGAGTCGCGACTGCCACCACGCCTCCTGATTATCGGTGGGGGTCACACCCGCTATTTCTAACCCCTCGAAGAAAGCGTTGATGAAGTAGATGGTCTTCGTAACCGTCAGAAACCTCATTTCGCGTGCTTCGCGCTGTCCTGTGCGGGGGATTTCTTCTGATGGGTTAACTGGAGCACTCGAGTGAACTGCGACATTATCTTGCCACAGCTCATCGGCGTTGCTCAAGCCGGCTTCCCGGATCGACTGCTGAACAAAAGCAACGTCCCTGATGACGCTCCAATCAACTCGGCTGAATTCTCGTTTGAGAGCATCTTTAATCAGCAAGGCAATCCCGCCGTTCACGGCGGGCTGGAATTGCGTAAGCTTGGTTTTGCGACTGTGCAACCGCCGTTTGATCGGTGTCGGCAGCCCGACTCCCGAGTGGTGTCTTTAAGTATCCCACTGTTGTATATGCAGTATGGCGATTCGTCGCACCGTGCCGGTCAAGCTCGACGTGAGCGACAGTGCCGCCGAATCCCTGTTTGCGACCATTCTGGATTTCCGTTTTGCCGCGAACTGTGCTGTGGACCGTGCGCGCAAAGAAAACGGTTACGTCGAAACGACAAAACAAGGTCTCCACGAACGCACCTACCGCGAAGTCCGCGAGCGCGTTCCAGACCTCCAAGCGAACCTCGTCCAAACGGCGCGTAACCGAGCGGCGGACGCCCTCAAAGGCGTCGTCGCCCGATGGAAGGACGGCGAGTACGCCGAACTTCCGACGTTCACCGCCGATTTCATCGATTACAACAAGCGCGCCGCGACGTTTCACGACGACCATGTGTCGCTTTCAACCGTCGATGGGCGAATCGACGCCGAGTACGTTCTGCCACACGAAGACGACCTCAACGACACGCCACACGGCAAATACCTCTTTTCCGGCGACTTCAACATCGGCGGCGCGACACTCCACCACCGCGACGGTGTGTTCTATCTTCACGTCCGAACAAAGGCGGACGTGGACGATACCGAAACCTCCGAGCACCCCACGGTCCTCGGTGTGGACCTCGGCATCGACAATCTGGCGGTTACTTCGACCGGCGGGTTCTGGTCTGGCGGACTGTTGAACCACCGTCGCAACGCTTACGAGAAACTTCGCGGAGACCTTCAGCGAACCGGAACGGAATCGGCACATCGAACGATTCAGTCCATCGGCGACCGCGAAAGTCGATGGGCGAAAGACCTCTTGCACAACGTCTCGAAAGAGTTGGTCGCCGAAGCAATCGAATACAAGTGTTCGGCTATCGTATTCGAGCGGTTGAACGGTATCCGAAACCGTATGCTCGGCGCGAAGAAGTTTCACGTTTGGGCGTTCAACCAGTTGTACGAGTACGTTGAGTACAAGGCCGAAGCGGTCGGTATCGACGTAACGAAGGTTCCGCCACAGTACACGAGTCAGCGGTGTTCTGCGTGCGGGCACACCGCGAAGGGCAACCGATCGAACGGCGACGACGAGTTTGGTTGCCAGAAATGCGGCTACGAGCTTCACGCGGACTACAACGCGGCGAAGAACATCGGATGGAAGTATGTCCGGACCGGGCAAAAGTCTCGGTCGGGACGGGCCGCACGTCAACTGGCCCTAAAGTCGGGGACGGTGAACGCGAATGGTGATTTCACACCTGCCGAGAATATCGGCCAGAGCGGGAGTCCACCGACAAGCACCGGCCTTTAGGCCGGGGAAGTTGACTCGGTAGCTATGGAAGCCGATAGAGAGGCCGGTTGATCTGATGTATTTACGTTAGATAGTGAGACGCTACCCTACGAGTATTCTTCTACCTTTCTCAATCATGGGATCTCTTTGGCGACTTCGACGAGATCGTCTTCAGTGCGCCATCGGTAAAGCCGGCCTTCTTTCTCGAATTGATCAAAAATACCATCCTGCATCCATCCGAACGGATGCTCTTCGTCTTCGTAGACCCGTTTGAGGACATGACTCTTCGCAAAGTACTCTACTGTCCCGACGAGCAAGCCCTGTTCAACGAGAAAGTCACTGGGATCTTTTTCGGCGACGCCGACCAGATACGTGACGAAATCGGCAATCAAACAGAACTTCTGGATGCTATTATCCCATTCTCCACGGATATCCACCATACGGAACGCGTAGGCATCCTGACGCCGATTGAGCCGATCAACGACTAAATTTAGTCGCCGAATCGGTTTCCGGTCGTAGTTTCCGAGGACGAAATACGACCGATCGTTTTCGTAGATCGGTGTGAGCTCGCCTACTGCGTGAAGAATCTCCTCGTTATCCGCTAGCGAGAGTTCGTCTTGGTCGAGCTCTTCTTTCGCACTCATGAGAATTTCATCAGGAACTGGCGACCCTTCATCAGATATACCACATATAGCGTATCACAAAGAATATGTTTTACCTATCGAATCATTTGGTTAACTAGTCTGTGATCTACTCGGGAGTGAATTACTTGAGAGTAAACTACTTGTCGATTCGGTGTGTAGTTGCTCGTATGAGTACCGACGCGAGTGCTGTTGGGGGGATGGAATCACATGAACTCCTCCACTTCGTGACCCAACAGACGCGATTCACGCTCCTCAATAATATTCTCCAGCACCCCGAACAGCTCCCCTCAATGTACGAGCTCGAGGAGCTGAATCCAAGCCTCAGCGATGCTACCGTCTACAAACACACTCAAAAACTGATAGACGCTGGTATTGTCGAAGAGGCTGCGCTCCCCGATGGTGAACACCGGCAGGGCTACCCATGGAAATTCTACGGTCTGAGCGACGAAGGTCGGGAGTTCCTTGACGAGCACAACCTGCTGAAGGCCGAGGAGACGCTCCAGCGTATCTACGAGACGATATCCGACAAGCCTGAGAAGATGGTCAAATACGAAAACGCACCCCGACCTCGCTGAGAGTAACACATTTATTCCGCTTATCGCGCCAGAGGATTCCTCCCGCGAGAACAGGCGACCCTCAAACCCTAATATCCCAACCACGATCGGAAATCCTCGCCGTTCACGGAGGGGGAGAATGTCAATAGCGACGACTCCGAATACACGAACCCGCCCTCAAAGAGAGTGAGAGTTCAGGAAGCGTCAGCACTACTACTCGACGACCCACGCCACTGTTGTACGATCGGGTAGGCTAGCGAGAGAACGGTCGCAAGTAGGATCACCAAAGCGAACGTATTCTCGAAAAAGATGTCTAACGAACCACCGGAGAGTTCAAGAGCGCGTCGGAGATTGACCTCCGCAATCGGACCCAAGATGAGTCCAAGAACCATTGGTGCAAGCGGGTAATCTTCAACTCGCAAGATGTACCCGAGCGCGCCGGCACCGATCGTAACCCACACATCAAGCAGGTTTCCTCGCAGTGCGTACGCACCGACCAGAGAAAGGATGAAGATGACTGGCCAGAGGTATTTCGCAGGGAAATCGATAATTCGAGCCCAGAATCGTGCACCAATGAGTCCAATGACGAGAATGAAGACGTAGACGACAAAGAAGCCCACAAATATAGAGTACACGAGGTCCGGATTGCTGCGAAACAAACCCGGTCCCGGCCGAATTCCGTGAACCGTTAGTGCACCAATGAGGATGGCTGTAACCGAATCGCCGGGGATCCCGAGAGTAAGAGTCGGGATCAACGCACCTCCAGTACTGGCATTGTTCCCCGATTCTGCCGATGCTACCCCGCGAACATCGCCATTACCGAACGAACCGTCGTCAAACCAGCGTTTCGATTCGTTATAGGTCAAAAATGATGCAATGTCACCACCCGCTCCCGGAATAGCCCCGACAATCGCACCGACAACACTGGACCCAAGCGTGACCGGAGCGATCTTCTTGAGGAGGTTTCTCCCGGGAAGGAGATTAGTAATGTTCTGTGTCGTATCGTTACGTCCGAGCCCTTGTTGGTACCGATACAGACCTTCAGAGATGCCGAACAGCCCGATCATTACCGCAATGAATTGGATGCCGGACGTGAGTGCTGTAATGCCGAATGTGAACCGTGGAGCGGAGAGTACTGGATCCAGTCCGACAGTCGCGAGTAATATCCCCAGCAAACCGGAGATAAGGCCCTTCACCAAAGAATCGCCACTGACACTTGCAATTATAGAAAGTCCAAAGACGGCGAGAGCGAAGAATTCTGGCGAGCCGAAGTCAAGGGCGAATGAGGCGATTTGAGGGGACAACAGCGCAAGCACGATCACACTGACTACGCCTCCAATGAATGAGGCGACAGTAGCGACGGTGATGGCTTCACCCGCACGACCTTGCTGAGCGAGCGGAAATCCATCAAAGACAGTAGCGGCGGCGCTAGGAGTCCCTGGCGTCCGAATGAGAATGGCCGGGATCGAACCGGCGTACAATGCGCCCCCATAGATTCCAAGAAGCAGCATCATCCCATGGACTGGTTCCATGCCGAAGGTAAACGAAACGAGGACAGCAACCGTCATCGTGGCAGTCATCCCCGGAAGTGACCCCATCGTGATCCCGATAACGACGCCGATGGTGATGAGCAAAAGCGGCATCGGTTGGAAAACGATGGCGATCGCGTCGATCAGGTTCGCTAATGGACTCATAGAGGCACCCAGAAACTGACTATTGTTAGCGATAGCCACTCTCGAATGGGAATCATTCCTGTCGGCAGTGGGACGTGCAAGAACCCCACAAATAGGTTTTGTAGAATGACGCCCGCAACGAGCGCTATGGGAATTGTTAAGCGGACGTCACGTGCTCCCGAATAGTACATCACTAACAGGAGAAACGCGATAGTGGCTATAATGAACCCAAGTACGGGAAGGAGAACCACGTAGCCAACGAGGAAGAGTAGCGGTATGACTACCCGACGAACCTTTCTCGTGGTTACTGTTACCACGCGTGTCTCGTCACTAGAGAGAGCGGACCCAAACTGGATGACGGCTAGTAGCGCGATCCCACCAGCAATGACTCGCGGGAAGAACGCGGGATCAGGGGCACTGGTAGGGCTTTCTGGGAAGCCGCGACTAACGAAGAAGACCCCGATCGCCATCAAACAAAGCAATATCGAGGCCACTTCGTCCGTGTGTGAGAGACGTATTGCTCTCACCTCTTCCGACCCCTCCTGGGCCGGGCTCATTTGTTCAGATCAAGTCGGTTGATGAGGTTCCCGAATCGGTCGTATTCGGAGGACATGAACTGACCGAACTGATTGGAGTTCCGATAGACCATCCCAAATCCGTTGTTTTTCATGAAGCTCTGGAAGCTTTTGGAATCGTAGATTGATGAAAACAGATTAGCGAGTGCCTGCACCTTTGGCTTTGGTGTCTCTGCAGGGACACCTAGCCCCCGCCATGCGCCGATCTTCACGTCGAAACCTTGCTGTTGGAAGGTTTTTACGTCTGGTAAGAGGTTAACCCGATTCTCGCCCATGACGCCAAGTGTCTTGAGAGGCCCATCTTTGACCTGTGGGGCTACTTCAGCAGCACTTGCTGCTGTAGCATCTACTTCTCCACCGACAACTGCTTTTATGGCCGGTGCACCGCCCTCATAGCCGATGTGCTGAACGCTATCGCTGATGCCAACTTGTTGTGCAAATTTGGCCGCAGAGAGATGCCAGATCGCTCCGATTCCGGAGTTCGAAATCTTCACCGGCCCATCGCTCTTGTTCTTGGCGTAATCGACGAACCCCTCTACAGTATCGTATGGAGCATCTTTGGAAACCGTCAGTGCCGCTGGATCGAAGTTGTACTGAATTACTGGAGCAAATCCTTCGGGAGTAACGTCGGAGATGCCGATATGAGAGATGGTACAGATCTCGACGGTGAGAACACCCATGGTTGTTCCATCCGGTTCAGCGTTCGCTGCTCGTCGGAAACCAGCACTGCCGCTTCCTCCCGTGATATTCGACACGTAGAACGAGGAGTCGCTCTTTTTCTTCGCTTCTGATGCTAGTTTTCGGGCAGTCCGATCAGTACCACCACCTGCCGCCCACGGTACGATCATCTGGATTTTCCCATCCGGAAGGTTCTGAAGCGAGGAGGAACTCCCACTCTGCGTTCCACTATTAGTGCTGGAACCGCCACTGGTACTATTAGCACTTCCTCCACTGCTGTCACCGCTGGTACTGCTGTTTCCAGTTCCACTTTCACTCCCTCCGCCTCCTCCACTGAGACATCCACTGAAAACAGTCAGTGCTACACCAGACCCACCAGCGACTGACTTCAAAAACTTACGACGGCCACGAGTATTGTGATTGTCACCCATACCTTACAGAGGTTTACTGCTCAAATAAAGTTCTAACGATCAGGGTATATCCCGCATAACCATTATAGAATACTGCAAGAAGAGGATGTCACAACGGCGTATCATCGGTAGTTGCACCTTGAATTTTGATAATTGAAGAATTGAAAAGTAAGAAGATTGCGAGAAACGCAATGAAATAAGTTCGAAGGTAGTGTCTCTTCGGAGAGCAGGCAGATCCAAGTGGAGAATCGATTAGAAATAGTTTTTCGCCAACCATTATTATTAAAATAGCATAGCTCGAACGATTCGGGATATGCCCGCAGACTTTCAGCGGATTGGGCTAGGGACTTACTCCGAAGAGAACCGAGAGCAGTGGCGAGAAAACGTGTCTCAAGCACTTGATGCAGGCTATCGGGCTATTGATACGGCTGAAGTGTATGGAAACGAGGAGTATATTGGGGAGGGAATTGACCAATCCGAAGTGCCCCGGGAGGACATCTTCCTGGCGACAAAGACAGTTCACGAGGTGGAACCGGGTCCAGAGCACGAGGATATACTAAGCGGCGTCGAAGGTAGCCTTGATCGACTGGGTACAGACTATATCGATCTGCTGTATGTGCACTGGCCGGCTGACCTATACGACCCAGAAACCACCCTTGGCGCCTTTGACGAACTCCGAGAGAAGGGAAAGATCGAACGCGTTGGCGTCTGTAATTTCGAACCTCACCAGCTCAATCGCGCACAGGAAGTTCTCGATTCGCCACTGTTCGCGAACCAAATCGAGATGCATCCGCTTCTTCAGCAGGAGGAGCTCGTTGCATACGCCCAAGACCACGACCAGTGGATCGTTGCGTTCTGTCCCTTAGCACAAGGAGCAGTATTCGATGTCCCAGAAATTCAAGAAATTGCGCAGCGTCACGATGCATCACCAGCACAGGTGAGCCTCGCCTGGCTTCTTTCAAAAGACAATGTCGCCGTAATCCCGAAGGCATCTAGTCTAGGTCATCTCCACGACAATCTCGCCGCTCAGGAACTCAACTTGAGCGATGAGGATATCGTCCAGATAGATGAAATCGAGCGCGAAAAGCGCATCATTGACCGGGATTACGCACCCTGGAATCGCTAGCTGAAGCTATTCGTTTTCCATCATTCCTGCTGTAGCTGATAGTAATCGAATTCGATTGTGGCCACCCTATTCTATTCAGTGAGTTGTGAGTTACCGTAGCCATATCTCACTCACCGGTAGCTTTAGATTCAGACCGTCTGATAGTTACGGCAATGCCACTCCAGCGAGCCCGCTCTATAAACGAACGCTACGCGGAAACAGAGGATTACGATCTCGTCTTCTCATATCTACCACTCTGAGTAGAACCATCAAAAAACGTGGGGCGGAGGGTCGTGGGACGACGATCTGCTGGCCGTGGCGCTTCGCATCTGCGGTGACTACTCAGTTTCAGCCGCCTCCCGATACTCATCTCGCGTGATGCTGTAGTGGGCGATATCGACGACGGTGCCATCTTGATAGACCAGACCGTTTCGGAGGACACCATCTCGTCGGCCACCGTGCGCCTCGATGTATTTCTCGATCGCACGCTGTGACTTGTCGTTGTCAGGGTGATGACTCACCTCGATGACGTCGAGATCAAGTTGCTCGAACGCGAGGCTGATGAGTGCGGTCGCGCGCTCACCCGAGTAGCCCCGCCCCCAGTAGGGTTTGCGGAGCCATGTGCCGAGTGTCCCCGCCCGGCGATCCCAATCGATGCTTAGCCCGGCTGCTCCGACGATCTCGTCGGTGTCCGGTGAAACCGGTCGAATGAGGTACGAAGCTCCGTCGCCGTCGTTCCACTCGGATTCGACGGTGTCGATGTACTCTTTGGTCTCTTTGAGCGTCTCGTGGGGTGACCATGTGACGTACTCAGTGACCTCGTCGATAGCCTCATCGTTCGAGCAGATACGGTAGTACTCCTGCAGACCCACGTTGTCGTGGCAGAGGCGTTCGAGTAGGAGGCGGTCAGTTTCGATGCGTGTCGGAAACAGCGTGTCGTGGTCCATGTCAATATGTTGGTAGCGGCTACTCGGAGAGTGAGACGAGCGAAGAAACGAGGGAGCAACGGGGACCGGCCGCCGAGTGACGCTCGAATGGCCGCTACCGCGAAACTGGTCGCTTCTCTGTGTGGCGTCCACACATATTGGGATGAGAAGCGACTCTCATTACCGATAGATCACGGTTGCTTATCTTAGTTTTTGCGGAGTTGAGAGAGGCTTCAGCGGTTGGTGGCAGTCCTCGGGACTCACCCTCTCGCCTCATGGAGAGAATCTCGTTACTCCTGCTCGTCTAGAAGGTCGTCGATGAATCTGAAGCCGTTGACGAACGTCACTGTGCCGCCATACCCCTCACTCGTGAGAACGGTCTCTGCTCCCTCTCCGGCGGCAATATCGGTGGTGTAGATATAGGCGTGACTCGCATCGCCTGAACTGAGTGCCTGTATCGCGAGCGCACCGAGAGCCGGGTCAGCACGCTCGATCTCATCAGCTGGCCGACCGTCAGCATTCGCGATATAGCGTTGAATGCCGTCCATCGTCTTCGAAACGGCCGGGTTCGTGTAATCCAGTGGCTCAGCGATGCGAACCCATCCGTCATCAATGGCAGCATCAACCGGAACCGTTTCGATTTCGATACTCTCGCTGGTGTCGGTCGTAGTCAGTTCTCCGTAGACACGTTCTGGAACGACGAACATGATCTCGTTTCGGTGAGCGAACCTTCGAACCCGCCGATAGCGCTGATTGTTGGGCGCTCCGAGCGCGACGAAGAACCCAGTGTCCGCAATGTGGAGGACGCTCACTCGTCGAGGTTTTCGGCATCGACCACATCTGCGAGCGAGGCACCGGAGTCTTCGAGCGAGAAGTGTTCGTGGACGACCGGTCGGAGAGCCTGGAGGATCACCTCGGCTTCGAGTGGCGACATCTCGAGGTCCTCGGCCACGAGGCGGTGAGTGGTTTCACCCTGTTCACGAGCGAGGGCGTGGGTGAGCGCGGTCGCGAGGCCGTGAATCCCACGACGGTCGATATACGAATCGATGGTCTCGTTACTTGCCCGGCGTGCGACCGCGGCAATGAGAGCGGGTGAGATCGTGTACTCACGCTTGTTGTCGGCGGTCAATGTGAGTTCGATATTGACGGCTGTGTACCGCTGTGGTTGTGTGTCGCTCGTCGAAGTGAGAACGCCAGCGTCGACGAGCTGGTTCACGTACGTGTAGGCTGTCCCCTGTGAAATCTCAAGAGCGTCGATGAGTTCGCCGACGGTCGCCTCGTCTTCACAGTAGACATGCGTGTAGATGCGAGCGAGCTGGGTCTCTTCGAGAAGGTCGGCGATCGAGAGAAAGTCACGAACGATGTTGTCTTCCTCCCGTGGAGCGGTCTGTGACATGGGTGAAAGCTCTGTTTATAGATTATGCGTAATCTGCAATAAGTCTGGCGGAGCGCTCAAGATTCGATGCACCTCTACACAGTGTATAAGTGGCGATAATACCTCTTGAGGCACCTGAGATAGCCGTAACCGGCGGAATCAGGGCTAAAGCAGATTACTCGTGCTTAGATTAATTAAGGACCAGTAACTTTACCCATAACCCCGCCCTCTCCCACAGCCAACACGATGCAACGACTCAGGACCGGGGTTACGCGGGCCAAGAGAATGCAAAAGTCAGTGAAAAGAGAGGGTGTGTAGTATCGTTCGTATCGACGCAGTTACTGAGGATTTCCTGACGGACAAAGGGAAAGGTCAGGGTGGCAAGAGCGGGAACTATCGTAGCGACGCTAACAGGGAGCTCAATCGCTTCGTCGAGTTCCTCGCTCAGCACGAGGACGCCGTGACGACGTTCGAGGAGTTGGAGTCAGGCCATCTCCGTAAGTACGCCCGACATCTCACCCGCCAGGGCTGGGCGACGGGCACAGTCCGAACTTACTACGCATACGTCTCCGCGTTCTGTGGCTGGGCCGTTCGCGAAGGTCACCTCGCTGAGAACGTCGCCCAGCGACGCAACGCCACCGAACCCATCCCCGATGATGGCGGGCACAAGAGCGGAGAGCAACAGGCCTGGTCTGCCGACGATCGTCAACGGGTCACTGCGTTCGTCGATGAGCAGGCACACGAAGCTATTGATAACGTCAGTGAGGACCGAGAGGCTGCAATCAAAGCCTGTCGCGACCGCGTTCTCGTGTATCTTCTGTCATACTCAGGTGTTCGAGGAGCCGAGGTTCTCCGCGACAAGAGCGATGAGCGTCGCCAGGGACTCCGCTGGGAGGACGTTCACCTCAAGGACCGCTACGTGACGGTGTTCGCGAAAAAACAGCGCCTTGACGACCGCGGTCTTCCAGGGCCTGTGGTCTATCCCTTCGAGGCCTACCAGCGTATTCTCGACGTACCAAGTCCGAATTGGCCGGTCTTCCCCTCCTTCCACCGCCCGACGCTGTCTCAACGGATTACCGAGACGCTCGCCGAGCGTGGCTATACCGAGACGGAAATAGAGGAGATCAAAGTAGACCAGTCGCTTATCGAGTCCTGTATCGAATTCGATGTCGCACCACCCTCGATCACGACCGACGCTGGACGCCACGTTCTCAAGCGGCTTTGTGACCAGGCAGATATCGAACTCGATGATGACGACGAGTATCTGATGCCCCATGGAGCTCGACGCGGTGCTGGCGAGGTCCTCGTTCGCACCTCAGGCCACGCGGCTGCTGCACGTGCTCTCGATAACTCTGAAGAAGTAGTTCGGGAGCACTACTCACACATCGAAGCCGGTGATCTAGCTGATCAAATGACTGACGCCTTCAAAGAAGCTGATAGCCAGCAATCCTCAGAGAGCGGTGAATAATAACGAGGAGTATAGTACTCCTCGCTCCCAGTCGTATGCTCACCGTCGATACTGTCTTCAGTCACCTGCCGTCTTCCTCTGGATCTCTTTGGATGTATTTCGTGGTTCCACCGGGCATCTCGGTGACGTCGAACCGGCTACCGTAGTCGCTCTCCGGGAAGCATCGTGGACAGGAATGCGCTCCGTTCTGATCCGCCTCCTCAAATGTCATCACGACCTCGTCGGGGTGGGGCTGGTAGGAGTCGGGATCGTGACACCATCCATATTCCGTCCCCTGTCGTTCCACGAAGACGCCTTCCTCGACGGTTGTCGGTAGCTCCTCTTCATCGATATTCCGGGCCAGCGTATGCTCGTAGTGGGCCTCCCAGTCGATGATGTTCTCGTCATCGATGGGATATGGGCTGATGCCGACGACGCGATGGGCAGCGTACAGCGAGCCGTCGCTGGCTTCGCCGACCAATCCCATCTTCAACTCCGTAACGGCCTCGTTGATGAACTCCCGATCTACGTTGAGCTGTTCAGCGAGTGTATCGGGATCCCGCACCCTAGTCGCGATCGCTTCGAATACGTCCCAGTACCCGGTCGAAACGAGGTCCCCGAACTGCTCGATCGCCATCCCATACGAGTCACCGAACACGAGCGCGCGGAGCATCCCGAATCGATGTGGCTCGGAGTAGTCGGTGCGTTTGTGGGACTTCGCCAGCCAGAGGGTTGCCTCGCGCTGACGGGACACCTGTTCGTCGCTCACCTCCGGCAGTTCGTACTCCTCGTCTTCGAGTTCCGCGTAGAGTTCTTCGTCCTCGGGGTCGGGGACGAATACCTCCAGCGCAGTCGCCAGGAGGTCCTCGTCGCTATCCTCGTAAGCAGCGAGCGCATCCGCGAGCATCAACAACGCTTCCAGCTTGGTTTCACCCTGTGTGGTGACTCCACTTTCCTCGTCGCTGACCACGAACCAACCGTCGTCTTCCGTGATCGTGATCTCCGCCATGATCTAGGTGATGCCCGCGAGCGATTAGTAGTGTGTGGCCGGAATCCGCTTCGGTCGTGACGTGTTGGCCATCCTGAGCACGCCATACTCTCGGTGAACGTTGGATCAGACGATCAGTCTCTCAGATACTTGTGGCGGAGTTGGTTGAGGTACTGTTCGTCCCACCCTTTCGAATCAACATAGTAACTGAGTGCGGCGTCGACGTATTCGGAAGGGAGAACCTCGTGCGACGCGAGTTTACAGAGTACGTGTGGCGTCGTGAACAGTGTATTGCGGTCGTCGAGTGCTAGACTCACGAACAGGTAATTCGTCGAATTGAACTCGTCGGTGATGAATAACGGTGCATCGAGAGTGTTCGCGAGCCAGATCCCGTCTGATTCGCCCTGATCTAGCCCATAGTCGAGGGGTTCATCGATTTTCGCTTCGACGTCGTGTGTCGTCAGGTGATGAGACGCCTTCAAGACCAGATCCGCTGCTGCCGAGAGCAAGTCATCACTCCCCGTCGCAGCACTCAGCTCTCCGATAACGCTCGTAGGCACATGAACGTGGTAGGAGCTAAGCAACGCTTTGAGTGGGTCGGCACCGGTTGGGGCCGCTGGGCGTCCATCCACAACCGGCGTTGCGAGGTTCAACAGGACGTTGGTATCGACGACACTGATGGGTTTGTCGTCCACTGTTAGGCGGTCGACTCAGCGTCGTCCCCGTCGCCTGCTTCATCGGACCGCCACACGGGAACCTCACCATCGTAGAACTCCTCGTCCGTGGGGAGCTCCGCTTTCAGCTGGGGTTCGGGTGGTTCGCGATCGATCGATGCCCGAAGGAGCTTCATTCGCATGGCTTCCTCCTGTCCGAGAACGGATTTCACGGTCTGGAAGTCGACCCGCTCATCATAGTAGGCGTCTCGGAGACGACTGCGAAACCCGTCGTCGTCGGCGAGTCCATCGAGTTCGTCTTGGAGAGCGTCAATGAGAAGTTGCGTTCGAGAGATGTCGAGTAACTCGGCAGCATTGTCGGCTCGCTCGACAATCGACGCCGGGGCATTGAAATCGACGCGAGTTTTCTCTTCTGCCATGATTCGTGTGTAAGTTCTACACATCCATAACTGTTTCTCGCTGTTGTATTCACGAAGACCGATCGTGCTGACGACTCATTTGCTATCGAATCATACGATCCGCTTCATATCCAGCCTAATGAAATGGTGCTGCTCTACTTTACAGATAAGTGAGATGACCTTCGTTGGTGGTCTCTACTCGCAACATATAATCACGCGAGGGTAGAGGCAGTGGAGGAGGGTCTACGCGTCGCCCGATACGCCAGCCAAATGCGACGATTGTGGTGAGTCATCGCTGAGAAGAATCACTTACGAACTTCACTTGGACGCGTACTTCACGCAGCGAGAGTCCTGAAGATGGTCATCTTGCTACTACGAGAAGTAAGTTTTGTCTTACCAAACTCCAGTTCTTTCGATGTGCTAACTGTTTGGTAAGATACAAAGACCAAGGAAAATCGGAGATATGTAAGGGTCGCAGATTCTTTAAGTGCTTCTGGCGACAAGGTGTAGATACGAGGGAGGAACGCGCTGGTTTCTCGGTGGAGGATTACTGCACGTAGCCATGCCTTTCAACTACGAGCAGGCAGTACTGGCTGTGTAATGACCGATGAGGATGCTGGCCGGTATTTGCTCCCAGCGGTCGAGGACCGCCACCCGGAGCTGCTTAGCGAACGCGATATCTCGCCGCTCAGCCAGCTTCCTGGGGATAGTACTGTCTCACGGGCGGACCTCCAGCGCGACGAAACCGTCCGGCGATGGGGGCTCGTGACGCCGAGTGCGACGCGTATCGGCCGCGCGGACGCACCCGAACATGACCTCAGCGAGAACGTTCGGCGGCTCCACGACGAACGCCATCCCGCGATGGAGGGTTACAGCCGGCGGGCTCACCGTCTCGAAAAACTCCGATTAACCCACGCATTGTGTAGCAGTCTGGATCTCACCCCGTGGCAACGTGATCGCGCTATCGGCACTATGGTCGATCTTGACCTCACTGCCTTCGGCAGTCAGCGTGCCATCCCGAAGGTCGCACTCGTCGTGATCCGCCACGTCGTCGACCGCGAACGTGAGCATCATCTCGGTCTCCACGACGACGAGTGGATCGCCGATCAGTCCCCAGAGAAACTCGCAGCCCTCTACGAGCAATTTCACTCCATTACCGACGAGGAGCGATTCACGAGCCTCTGCGAGAACCACGACCTCGACACCACCAGTCTCAATCGGCTCCGCCGGACCCTCGTCGACCAACTCGACGAACGTGACCTCCACGATGCGGTCTATGGTCACAATCCCTACCGTGACCCGAGCCTCCCGAGTGCCGAAATTCGTTCCTCGGCTTGATTTGATACCCTCGCTCGATTTCAGTCACCCTTTGGCACAGAGGTTGGTGTCATTCACTCACCTTGTGAGACGTCGACACCGATATTGCTCACAGTTTCGATGAGCCACCAGAGGTCCTTCGACAACGTTTCTACTCCAAGCGCGTCGCTGAGGACGACTACAGCCACGATAGACCAGTGTTGAGCTCCTCGAGAAACGACGGCTCGATCGCCGTAGTCGGCGGGAACGAGAGTTGCTCGCCTTGTCGCTCGACGGTCGTCTCATGGAGGAAAGGATGGGCAGGATCGAACGCGGGGCTCACTCGGATCCGATAGTCGCTATCGATAGTGAACAGGGCAGCGTCGAACGCGCGGTGGTGTAGCGAGTTCAACACCAGCACGTTGCTTGGATTCTCCGCGAGGTCGGGACGCTGACTTCCTGGGAGGACGTGAGCCAAGTCTAGCAACTCGTCTTCCTGGGTCCCGGTCAGTGTGCACTCGCTGTCGAATGGAGCGAAGATAGTCTGTATTTTCACTATGATACCGTAAGGTGGGTTGAGCATGCAAAACATCCTAATCTGAAGATTCAGTGACGAGAGTTACTTCCAGCTACACTCTACCCGTGCAAGCCTTCCCCACCACGTTCGGCGACAGAGAGATAAAGAGCGTAGTTTCCCGTATATTGTTTGGTATCTCGTACCTTCGTGCGCTGAAGATTGATCTCGAGACGCGTTTCGTCGTTCTCCAAATCGAGGAGCGGCTTGAGAAGTCCCGCAGCTGTTTCGATAAACCGTGCATCGCCAGTTATTCGAATATTCGAGATATCGGTCTCGAAACTACTCCCGCTAAATCCATCTGGCTTCGGAAGGACCGAGCGTTTGAGTTCTACTGAATTCGGCAGTTCACGGTCGTGGAGCCACTTCATACTGTCCCGTTTACGGATATGACCGCTCTTCGTGGATCGAAGGTCCTCGAGGTCTGTCTCTACCCCTGGTCGGACTTGTCGCGAAAATATCGGGGCACCACTTCGTGGGTCGCATCTGTCGCAAGTCGTCGTTTTCGCACTCGGAACGAGGAGAACACCACATCTTTCGCAGAACTCCATGTACTATACACGTAATCTGATTCACATAAATCTATCTCTCACTCAGCACCAGTTCTTAGAAAGCTCAGAGTTTCGGCACCGAGATTCGTGACAAGAGGGTCGGTGACTCCCCACCGCTACCGAGGTTCCCTTTCCAATGATGCGCCTTCTGCAATCGGTAGTGTGTAGATATTATGCGAAAAATATCACGCGCTGAGTGCTGACTCCGCGGAAGCTGCTACCGTGGACGCTGTCGCGATGGGTGGCGACACCGATACAATTGGTGCAGTGGCAGGAGCTGTGGCCGGCGGACGGTTCGGCGTGGATGCTCTCCCCGAGTGCTGGACGAGCGCCATCGAAGAGACCGACGAGATTCGACGACTCGCTCGTCAGCTAACGAGATAACTTCTTATGCGATAACGTGACCACCGCACCCATGCATTCGCAAGACTGCTTACTTGTTACCGAGGCGCTAATCGCCTTCGCCAGTGATGCCCGCGGCCAGACCCCGCGCGAGCGGCACTCGCCACTTGAGAAGAGCACTAGCAGGAGCAGGGATGGGTCATCGGGGGGTGAATGAAACTGTGTTGCCCAATTTTCCCCCTCGCCAATAGAAACTATATGCGTGGATTACTAAACGTATGAGCTTTCGATAGCCGACCATTGAACTCCACTAGTGAACGTCGAACGTCGCGAGCGCTGGTGGCTCGTCACGATCCCCAGGGAGAGCGCGCCAACCTCATCCGCGATGGAGATCCCCCCACCCGACCGCGCGCTCGCAGCCGTCGCCTCGGAATATGGTCTCGTCGTCGACGAGCTGCATAGCTCGGAAGCACGCTTTTACGATGGCAAGCTCAAGGTTGTAATCCGGCGGCACCAAGTTCGGCAGATGTGCCCGTTAGAACTGTTGAATCCGATGACGGAACACTTCGTGAAATCGTTCGCCGTACTCTAAGAGCCAATCGAGATACTCCTCCCACTGCTCTCGGTTTTCGAGGTCGGCACCCCGGACTACCCTGATGTTACTTCGCATGTTTCCACCGTGTGTTTCTCGGGGCTCTTCCCACTGTACCTCGTATCCAAGCTCCTCTTCGATTGTTTCCTCATTAGATTTCAAATCCCAAAATGCCGCTTCATTGTCCTCAATAATGAAATCTACAAACAGCTCATCCTCGCTGAACAAATTTACAAACGAGATATGGAATCCGCTTTTCCCAATCGGGTTGCTGTAGTAGTGGCGTGGTTTCGGCTTTCGAGAGCTGAGTTGGGTCGAAGACTGCTCGATTCGGTCACGAAACTGAGTCCAAAATTCCTCTTGGAGCTGCTTCACGTCCGTTATCTCACCATCGGATCGCTGGGCTTTCTTCTTCCATTCGCTTGGATCTTCAATGGAATTCAGCCGAACCGCTGGTGGGGATTCGCTAATCTTCCAGACTTCCAGTCTGATTGCGAAGAGGTCGATACCTTCCCGGCTATTCTGATTTAACCACTGAAAGGCATCGCAGTGCTCATCGCTGAATTCAGGTGCAATCCATACAATTATATCAGCATCCACACCGGCTGCATACGCGATGGATTTCCCGAGATGGTCATGGTCGGACTGCTCCAACTGATTCTCAATCACGACCTGCCGCCCATCGTCGATGACCTCGGCAAGGATATCGAGATTGTACCTTCCGACGCTCCGCTCTGTCTCAATCACTTCTAAATCCAGACCCAGTTCGTCCTCTAAGTGAGACACCTTCTCGTTTCGTACTGAGTCCGCTAACCAGGGAGTGAAGTCGTGAGCTTCGTGTGTCCAGTAGTCCCGAACAGCTTGAGGCACAAGTTCGTGGAAAACCGGTTCCTCGGATTCCACCATGATTGGTAGCTTCCTCTACGAAAACAAAAGGGTTGAACGTTTCTTAACCTCTGTTCACCTGAAATGCATGGCATGAGCCGTACGCGAGCTATGGTGGGAAGAGAGGACGTAAGATCGTGGTTCCGCCAGTATCAGCGTCGACCACTGCATCTGGTGATTGAACGCTATCTAAGTCGTCACTGATGTCGGCGGCACCGTATGCCTCAAGCATGGCCCTGAACTGTTGTACGGCGACAAGCTGGATTCTATTCGCTTCGACCGCGCAACCCTAGAAGGGTAGCTGGCTTCAAGTGCATTTGAGATATGATTGCTATCAGACACTCCAAGCGGTTGAGCCATCGAAATCAAATGCCGTATTATTCTTATTCTGCGCGCACAGGTTCGTCTCTAAGGTCCGCGAGCGTTCGGTCGTAGTCCGGTTGTATCCAGTAATTGTAACCGTTGAGCGCTAGCCCTCTATCGCGGTCGATGAGTTCGTTGAGCAGCTCTTTCGTAAGGCCAGTGAATGAGTAGGTCTTACCATTGTGGAGCCACCGAACGTTGTTGCTCTGGCCTGTATTGCCTGTTACCTCCGCTTGCCAGAATTCGTTCAAAGGATCGTACTCTCTGTCGATGCTCTTTGGAACCTGATCTGGGTTATAGACTACCTGCTGGCCCGATTCAAGTGCTCCACTGTCGAGAAGCGCGTTGATTGTCCGTCCACGCCGCGTCTCACTTTGTCTTCGTTCCTTCTCTTGACGGCGTGTCAGATACTCCTCAACTTCTGGAGTGGGGATGATCTGCCGGCTATTCAGTAGGACTCGGTCTTGGTGCTCATAGGCATCGACGCGGATGCAGGTGATCTCCATCCCGAATTCTCTCGTGAGCCAAATGACTGGTGCAGTGATCTCTCTGCCGAATTCGCCTGCTGCCAGCAGGATACGAGGACGGTCATCGAGCTCGAATTCTGCCCAGCCCTCTTCATCTATGGTGAACGGTTCATCTGGCTCATCAAGAAAAGAGATAAAGCGATCCCCGACATCCTCTGGTGGCATCGGACTATCCGTACGTTTTCGGTGAAATTTCCGGTATTCTTCTTGAACATCTTGAGCAGTGAGTGTCGCGCAGTAGCTCGCATACTTGATCGCTTGGAGGTCGGTAGTCTCATCGGCCTTGTCCCGCTTTAGCTCTACTACGACTAGCTTTCCTGCGGGGTCGAGGGCGAGCACGTCCAGCCGTTCGCGCGTGTGGACGAAGTTCTGAAACTCCGAAGTGACGATCAGCAACTCCTCTCCGAGAATACGCGGCTTCTCAATAACCCACTCTTGGAGGTCGTAGCGTTCGAGGACATCGAGATCGTGGAACGACCGCTCGATAACGTCGTCAAGACGGCCTGCCTCACGATCCACGCTGAACATCATAGGGTGATCTTCTCATACACTATGTATATTGTTTCTGTTGGCAATTTCGCTGGGTAATGTAATCAATATGATCTGTGTGGGGAGAATCACTGTCCAATAATGAGTGTAAGTTGCCATCCTCTCCGAATCGTTGGCTCTTCTCTCAAAATCACTCCCTGGTCACTGGTAGATTCCGAAGTATCTTACCAAACGTCAGGTCGACATCCTCGTTCTAATGTTAGGTAAGAATCTCTGCAATTGTCGGCCAGTGAATCAGGTCGACCAGCAGTCAGTGAGTATCAGTTGCTCTTTGAGGAGCATATTGAGTCGATATCTCAATCATCTAACAATCTCATCGGAGCATCTCCTCGTGCTCATAGAGTTTTGTATGAATCAAAGGCTTCATGCTATACTCATGGTATTAGTCAACATGGATTCAACACCTCGCTTAGGTGAGGTTCTACGATCGATTCTTCAGGAGTACCCCTCTCCAAAGGATATTGGGGAAGGTCGCGAATACCACCGAATCAACTCGGATCCGGATCTGCATGAATTAGTTACAGGAACAGCTGAGATAGCAGTTGCTGATGCGCTTGGCAATCGAGCTGATGAGTTCAAAATCAATCCGACAATCGGCCAGACCACGATGGCCGATATCCCGTATATTCCAATCCTTCGTCCTGACGAAACACAGACGACACAGAAGGGTATCTATATTGTTTATCTGTTTGATACAGACGCCAGAAATCTCTATCTCACTCTGAATCAGGGAGCTACTGAGGCACAGCGAGCCTCGGGGTTGTTGTCAGGTAAGCCATACGCGAATGAAATTCTCAGGAAACATGCTGCAATGTATCGAGAACTCATCGACTGCCCAGAGCAGTTTACCAATGAGGCCGCTTCCCTTTCTGAGGAAATCGCGGTTGCTGGAGAGCCCGAGGAAGTATCGCGAGCAAAACCCTACAATGCGGGCACAATTCTGTGTCGTACGTATGACCTCGATGAATTGGGAGACTTAGCAGATGAAACAGTAGTTTCTGACTTAACAACTCTTATCGATATATACGAGAAGTTTCTCAACACACTATATTCAGTTCCACAGTTCAATATCGGCGACGCGAATGTCTGGAAGATTTCACCTGAAGGAGGAGAAGAAGCCTACTGGGATACTTGGCAGGAAGAGAGTATTGCCTCAGTAGGGTGGAAAGGCAAATCATTTGATTTCGAGGATTTGGTTGAGAGTCCCTCGTCGCCCCACAATTCCCCTGAAAATCAGGTATATAGTTTCCAGGAAGAGATCGAGGCCGGCGATGTTATTATTGCAGGGTCACCCAAGAAGAAAATCGACGTCACATTTGGTATAGGACGCGTCACGAAGTCTTATTTCGAGACAATGGAGGAGTTTGAGGACCCGGCTACTATTGGTCCCCCCGAGTTCGACCACGAGCACTTTCTTGAGGTTGACTGGCATTCATTCCCAGAGCAGGGTATTGCCGTCAACTGTCTCAAACAAGGAAAAAAGCTGTTCCACAATTGGACTCTTGAGGAGTTCGTAGCTGAGGTGGATCATTTTGTTGGTGCAGTGGGTCGTCGCATGGAAGCAGCGGACTTGAGTAATGATTTCGAGAAACCAATTGACGACGTAGCTGATCATCTTGGTGTCTCTCGTGGAGACGACGGTTATCCGGACAAGCCAAATCATCTTTCAGGGGAAGAAGAAATTAACACTCAACCCAAGACAGACTCCACACATCCACTAGCCAACCACATTCGCTCGACAAACCCGTCAGTCTACAAATTCACTGCACCACCGGACTACTGGCTCACGGCCTACGAACATGCAGCTGTTGGGTTCGAACCGGACGACCAAGATATCTGGAACGATCTCGAGCCCGGTGACGTGCTGCTCTTTCACTCGACAGCTGCACCAGGATGGGAAGAGCTCGACGAGCAAAACTCGAGTATTATCGGCGGCGGGATTATCGGAAATACGTCGACTAAAGCTAGAGAGGATTCGTGGTGGTATGACGAGCAAGAGGGACGACCAAAGGACGACACATTCCCGTACTTGGTGAGCTTTGAGCATCTCTATACGAGCGGCAACCTCGCCGATATCGATTTCACGCAGGAAATCTTCGCCAAAGAATCCACAGCCATCAACGCCGAACTCACAGCCCTCACAGCTAACTCAGTTCCATTCGCAGAAGCCAACGAGATCTATAACGCAACTGGCGATTCCGGCTTCCCCGGTCAACGTACAGTCGTTCCCCTCAGTAACCACGACCAAGCAATCGCACTGGTAGGACAACTCGCAAACTCACTCCGTGAGTCGCCACCAGTCGCACTGAACAAAGCATTCGATGGAAAGTTAGAGACCGACGAAATCCTCGATGGGCTCTACTTCCCCAACAACACTGGCGAAGAGATCATCGCACAGATCGGAGGGGCTCTTCGTTCGAGGAAGCATGTGATCCTTACTGGCCCGCCCGGGACGGGCAAGACGGAAATCGCTCGGCGTATTGGAACGTACCTCGTCGAGCACTATCCCTACCTCTACTCTGGTTCGCAGATCACAACAGCGACAGCCGATTGGTCGACCTTCGATACTGTCGGCGGCTACATGCCGGGCGAAGACGGCACAAACAACAATCAGCTTGAGTTCACCCCTGGTCTCGTACTAAATCGCTTCAAGACGCGTTCGAGGAACATCCAACGCAACGAGCCGCTTGTCATCGACGAGCTCAATCGAGCTGATATCGACAAGGCGTTCGGTCAACTATTTACTGTCCTTTCCGGACAGCAGGTTCACCTCCCATACACGAAGAACGGGGATGAGGTCGAAATTGCGCCACTCAATGGTCGCCCCGACCTCTCTCCGCACCAGTACGGGATCCCGACCTCCTGGACCCTGTTTGCGACGCTCAACACCTACGATAAGACGTCTCTCTACGAGATGAGCTACGCATTCATGCGCCGATTTGCGTTTATTCGCGTCCCAGTCCCTACCTTGGAAGAACGGAGTCCGGAGGAGCTCCAGACGCTCATCGAATCCTATACCGACGCTGCAGTTTGGGATATTACCTCCGAAGAACTACAAGCAGGAGCCGGAGTCAACCCACTTCTAGATGTAGCCAAGGTCTGGCAAGCTGTAAACACCGCTATCGATGACCGTGCTATCGGCCCAGCTGTCGTAAAGGATATTCTCGGCTTTCTCGCCGAAACCCCCACCATTCCGTGGCAACGTCGACTAACACAAGCCGTTATCTCGTATATCTTCCCGCAGCTCGAAGGAGTTCCGAAGCGAGGTACAATTGTCAAGGAGATCGCCGATATCGACCACATTGAGAGAGACCTACTAGAGGAGGCAGCACGGGACATCTTACAGACGACAATAGTCTCCGATTCTAATGGATAGACAAGAGCTCCTCGACAATCTGACCGATGATGTACTAGCGTATGTCATGCACGGCGCTTTCCCCGAGCGCGAGTTCGCCGCCGCGATCAAGCCCGAAGCGCTGGATGAGCGCTTCATTGAGTATGAGCTCTTACTCGACCTGCATTTCATTCTACTCCCCGAGGTAGTCGAGTTCGTTGAATCGCTACCGCGACGTGTGCGAACGCTGAAGACCGAAACAGAATCGGTATCACGCACGACTCGGGGTGCGACTAATGGAAAGATCAACTGGGCGGCCACTATCAAACATCGCTACAGCCGAAATCCCGGTGACCGGTCAGCATTCGTTTGCGACCATCGTTCCGAAGATTACGACACCGCTGAAAACCTCGTCTTCAAGCAGCTTATCGCCGTTATTCGGCGAACGCTCGAGGAGGCTGAAGAGTACCTCCGTCAGGACTACACCTGGGTCAACGAGCGCTGGAACGACCCACTGATCAACAACCTTCGTCGTGTTATCGAACAGAACGTCCACGTACGGCGTATTCGAGAGCCGAGAGCGTACGAGCCGACCGACCGCATGCTCAACACCGCCAGCGAGTCACGTCATGACGTATATCGAGAGGCAGCTAAGCTGCTCACAATGCGCCGAAATCTATTCGCCGGCGATAAGGAGCCGCTCGAACGCCTCCTTACTGAGACAGCTATAACGCCGGATGACGACGAAACGCTACTCGAGTTATTCGTTCTCTTCCGATTCATCGCAACGTTAGAGAAACTCCGCGAAACCGATGCGCGCTTTGAGACGATCAAGTCCGGTCGTCAAGAAGTTGCTCGACTCACAGGGGAAGATCAACCAGAGATAGTAGTTTACCACGACAACTCCGGTGGCGACCGAGGTATTTCATTCATACCCGTCCCTAACGAAGGCGAAGAGCAGCTCTCCCGAACTGAGAAGGTGCATACAACGGGATTCGACGTCGCACAGAGCTATTTCACGGATCACAATTTCAGGACACAAACTGGGCGCCCTGACTTGATCGTGATTGAGATTCGCCGGAAAGAGGATGACCGTGATTACCTGGTCACTGAAGTCAAGAACAGTTCAAACAAAGGGACGATTCGTCAGGGTATCAAAGAGACGCTCGAATATCTCGCCTTCTTGCGCCACGACGAACAGTTCGTCTTTGGGCGAGAAACATCAACTAGCAAGTATTTCGGAGAAGGATGGAATGGACTTCTCGTAGCGCAGGACTTAGACGAACCAACGGCCCCGCTTGAGGATCAAACAGGAAGTGAGATTAAGATACTGCAAGCGTCTGAGGTAGAATCCCAATTAGAAGATGTGCTCTCTCATTTCCTATAGCTCTAAATGAGAAATTCAGCCACGTTCATCAGTCTAACTCCGATCTTCTTGGACTACCCTGACTTCAAGAATTGAGTTCCTTCATCAACGCTATCGCCTTACGTCTCTAAGATACTCCTGGTTGCAGAACGAAGGTTAAGGTACAGACCCAAAACAGTAGGTAGTTTTATCATTAGGTAAATCCATGGGTTGTGTGGTATGCCAAGGCTACACAGGTATGCTCCCAACAACGAAAAGAATGGATTCTATATCTATGCCAATCATAACGGCCAGAGCGTCACATATCAGGTCACAGCTATTGCGTATCGGATTCTCAAGAAACTCGGATATAGGGATGGTGACACCATCTCTGGTGAGATCCTCTACGCTCTCCATCGGTTCAAACTAATCTACACACACCGGTCAGGAGTTAAGCCGCCTAAATCGCTCAAAGAGATTCCAACGATATCCGAAGAAGCGATATCTCCAAGCTCTCGAAAAGAGTTTTTTGAGCTGCTTCTACGAGAAGGGGACCTAAGTGAGAGCCAACGTGGCCAACTGGTCGACTACCTTCGTGAACGACACCCCACAGAAACGGCGGAGAAAAATCCAACTCAGACGACATCGGGGACTACGAAATGGCGACCCGACAAACCCCGCTCGGGAACCATCTACTATGGCACTGTAGATTTCTTTAACGACACCGGTGGATACGGGTTCATCTCATGTTCGGAACTCGCAGAAGACGTTTTCTACCACATGGAGGATCTCGGTGGCCCTGACGTTCAAGAAGGCACTAAGGTAGCATTTGTTCACACTACCGCCGAGAAAGGGCCCCGTGCAACCCATGTACAACCAGGTGTCAACAGTGAAGGAAGTACCACGCTGAAAGACCGAAGACACCAGATCCGTAGTGATACGTTTGATTCTCGCCCCTCACTTTTTGAGTTCCAAAAGGCAAAGACATACGATGAGCCCGTCGCCATCACATTCCTTGGAACAGCCGGAGAACGTCCAACAGACGACAGAATAACGAGTTCGATACTTCTGAAACGAGGAAACGAGCAGTTCCTGTTTGATGTCGGAGAGGGAACCCAGCAGCGTTTGACGTCACATTGCTCTAACATAGACATCGATGCAATATTCCTCACGTCGGTAGCCATCGATCATACTGGCGGATTAGGCCCTCTCCTCAGGAGATACACTGCTGAGAAGCGGACAAGGAAGCTGCATGTCTACACCCCTGTAGGGACCGGTGAGAGAATTGAGAGCCTTATCGACGCATTCGGTGAGTTCGATTACCCAATAGTTGTTCTCGAAGTAAGCGAGGGAGAAGTACTCTCTACAGGAGAGTACAGCATTGAGGCAATTGAGACGTCCTCAAACGATCCCTCCATAGGGTATGTACTGAAAGAGATGCCCCATCAAGGGGCGTTCGACGAGATCCATGCAAAGGCGCTCGGGGTACTCGACAAAACTCTCTACAGAAAACTGAGTAAAGGCGAGAAGGTCTCATTGGAGGGTGGCCGTGAGGTCGACCCTCGGCAAGTCTTTGGGGACCCGATAGCAGGTCGACATATCGTATATACTGGCGACACACGGCCAGCAGACACAGTTGTTGAGGGTTCTCAAAACGCGGATTTACTAATCCATGAATCCGCTGGGCCAAAGCGGGTGGCTGAACAGACCCATACGATAGGTCACTCGACAGCAGTCGATGCTGGTCGAATTGCCGCACGAGCAAAGGCCAAAAAGCTAGTTTTGACCAACTTTGCGCCGGAGACTGAGACCCCATCGAAGGAATTCAGTCAAGCAGCGAAGACAGCCTTTGACAACGAGGTTGAAATCGCTGCGGATAGATTCAAGATAGAGCTTCCACCACCTGCGTCATCCACCCGATCGGTCGAGTGGCCTGTGGAAGTAAGCGATGAAAAGGTGAGCTTTCGACAACTCGAAGAGGGTGCCTACATCCAGGTAAAAATTGATCGGGTCAAAGAATCAGGGCTCGGACTGTCGAAAAGGGGTCGAGTGCATATCGATGACGCCGAAGGCCACGACTCAGAGAACGTGATTGTGAGAATTACGGACAAGAGATCAGGATATGCAAAAGCGACCATTGAAGCACCGCCAGCAGATGAAACAGTCCGCTCGCTTCAGATCCCTACTCCGAAGCATCGGTCCTCTAAGTCGTCGTCAAAAAAGAAAACGTCACATCGTAAATCCAAACAGCGGAAGAGTCGTCCTGCTATTGGTCGGAACCCATTCCGTAAGAGAAGTGGGAGCAACCGATCGTTAGTTCGGAAGAAGCTCTAATTTGGTCGAGGTAGATTATTTTCCCAGAGGAAGGATGATAGGGCCAGATTAGCAGAACAGTTTTTCCGAGAAGAAGTTTGAGCGAGCTCCTGGACAGTTGACTCTATCGCTCACTTCCCTTTCTCATGAAGGACACAATGGATAAGTCCTGAGGGTAACCAAGATACATCAGATGCGGGGGTCAAAGGCAGATTTGTGGACCACGTGGCTGGAAGATACTCTCCTCCAAGATGTCCAGAACCCCGAGCATCCGGACCCAGTCCCATTCTTAACGAGAGTCGACGGACAGCTCGACACCACTGATGCACTCGATAGCTATCGATACGGGAAGAACGACGGCGATTACCTGTATCTCATCTACCTAGCGAATGAACCACTCGACACTGCATCCGACATCACCCCCGTCTACGTCGGTGAATCCCGAAACATTGGCTCTCGAATTTACCGACACTACAAGAAAATCGACGATGCACTCCCGGTCGATGATTGGGAAGACGACGGCTCGTGGGGCAGCTTCTCGAAGTACGACCACATCGCCGCAGTCCGGGATGCTGCCGACTCACGACTCTACGTGTGGATTCTCGACGTCGATACGATAGAGAGCTCGCCTTATGGTGTCGAGACGTATCGCCAGGAGCTCGAAGCGAAACTGGTCGGACTCATCTTCGCCCATCCGGAGTATCGGCAGACGATGACCAATCGTGAGTTCGCGCCGAATCAAGCGCTCTACGAGATCGGCAACGCCGGTCACGAGTGGCTCACGACTGAGTTCACGCGACCAGGGACTGCGAACGCACCCCCGCAAGAGACAGCACCCACGACGGGATACTCGAAAGCCGAACTCTGGGACCACTGGCTCGAGAAATACGTCTACCCAGATCTCGCGGACGAATCGACAGCTGACCCGATCCCTTTGTTCGCCACCGATGAGCAACTACAAGTCGAACTGACCGACAACGGGTGTCTCAAACGCTCGGCATCTATCGACGAACGAATTCGCGAAGAGGGCCAAAAGTGCGTCCACGCCGGGGGACTGAGAGAGGATGGATGCGAGGGATTGATCTACCTCATGTATCAGCTCGAAGACTCCGAAGAGGGTAATCGACCGGGTATCGTCCCGCGATACATCGGGAAAGCGGAAGCGTACGGGAAGAAGAACGAACTGAGCGCGAACTTCACGGAAATCGCCGCCGATCGGTCGAGTACTCGGAGCTTCGCTCGCTGGGGCGATGGAGACTACTGGCACGTCGGCGAACTCTCCATGGCACTCTTCGAAAACGATTCGCGGAAAGTGGCGTGGGCAAGCGAACTATTCGAATCAGGGACTCACCGGCTCAAGGAACAGACGTACCTCTGGGTGCGAGCTTGGAAACAAGGCGTGGACATTGGACCATATGGTTACGAGGCGTATCTCGCCGAGGTCGAGCCACAGCTCATCGGCGTTGCTCAGGCTAGCTTCCCGGATCGGCTGCTGAACAAAAGCAACGTTCCTGATGACGCTCCAATCAATTCGGGTGAATACTCGTTTGAGGGTGTTCAGTAATTACAACACATGTTTACCGTCATCGGATTCACTTTTCCTCGCCTACTGAGTGAAGGGCACATCAATCCTTGGCACTCTGTGCGGGGCCAACGACCCCTGGTGCTGTAGATGTACAGGGGTGAGTTGATACTACATGCCGCTCGCGAACACCGCTTTGCAGCCAAATCAACCAAGAGTACTTGTGCATAGGTACCATGATTCAATGTGGACAATTTGACCATGTCTGGACAACAGGGACGTCTCCAAGACAAGGTAGCATTGATCACCGGCGGTGCAAACGGAATCGGTCGTGCGACTACGGAGCGCTTTCTGGAAGAAGGTGCCAGGGTGGTGGTCGGGGATATCGAAGAGCCAGAGCCGTATGATGCTGGGGATGCTGATTTCGTCGAGCTCAATGTCGCCGATGAAGATGACTGGGAGAACGTCGCAGACCACATCCAATCGGAGTACGGCCAACTAGACGTTCTGTTCAACAATGCGGGCATCATTGCATACGATACGATAACAGAAATCGACTTAGAGACCTGGGAAAACGAGATCAGCGTCGATCAGACGGGAGTAATGTTGGGGATGAAACACAGTATCCCCGTCATGAGAGAAACAGGTGGAGGGTCGATTATCAATAGCTCCTCAATCTGGGGGAATGTCGGGGCCGAAGGAACGGCAGCGTACCAAGCAGCGAAGGGCGCAGTCCGCAACATGTCGAAAAACGCCGCAATTACCTACGCGGATGACGATATTCGTGTCAACTCGCTTCATCCGGGTGCTATCGATACACCCCTTATGGAACGGCAAGACGATGAGCTCAACGAAGCGGTCATCGCTGCGACACCCATGGGACGGCAGGCGGATCCACGAGAAATCGCCAATGGCGTTCTATTTGTCGCAAGCGACGAGGCCAGCTTCATGACCGGATCCGAACTGGTTATCGACGGTGGGTATCTCGCCCAGTGAGGAGACAAGCGCGATATGGGTATCTTGAGAATTTGTTTCAACCGCTAAAGCCCTGGTTCTCTATTCGTTTCGAGTGTTCTGACTGTAGCTGATAGTAATCAGAGTTAACTGCCGATATCTGTAGGCCAGTCAGTGAGATACCGAAAGTGATCTCATCCACCGGTAGCTTTAGATTCAGACCGCCTGATCGTTACGGCAATGCCACTCCAGCGTGCCCGCTCTATAGACGAACTCTACGCAATAACAGAGGATTACGACCTTGTTCTCACAACAGACGGCCCGCTGAGTCTCGCCCTGAATCGCCGCCTCAACCAACCTCGATTAGGCCGGTTCGCTACCACACCCCGAATGCTTGCGTCGGACGAGCTCGTTCCACACGACCGACACAGCCTCTTCGCGGACCTCGTCACCACCACCAACCTCAGCTGGAAACAGACAACGTATCTCATCGATAATATCCTCGAGTGCTGGGCAGAAACCGGCGATATTGAAGCAATTCTCAATCACGACCGATACAACAGCGAAGCAACTCAGCAGGCGATCGCCGCCATCGAACGGGCCGAAAGCTCCTATCTCGAGCTCGCCAACTATACCATCGACAACGATCTCGACGTCGCAGTCATCGGTGAAGCACAGTTCACGACACTCGATTGCTCCATTCTACCCGACGATTACGATACCATCAGTCCATTCACAACAGATTCGTTTGACCTGCCGGCGTTCTCCGTGTTCGACTCGGCGACCGCCATCGTCGAGACAGTCGTCGATACCACCACTGCCGAAACCGCCGAGGACGTCGCCGTAGTCATGGACCGCGGGAGCGAGTATCCAACGCTCGTCGAGTCGGCACTCGAATCTGCCGACATTCCGTACTACGGTGGCCCAGGGTTCACTGACCAACCGCGCGTCCGAACGTTTCTCAGACTGCTTCGAAAAGCGTTTTCGAGCGAGAGCTTACGCGTTAGCGATGTTCGGCCGATCCTCACTACGATGGGTATCGACCAGGCGATCGAGGACGACCAAAAACGACTCCAGACGCTCGACGAACCACGACTCGTCCCGTTCCAGGCGTTCTATGGAACCGTCGACGACCACACTCTCGAAGAATCCCTCACGACCTACGAACGCTGGGCCGACACCTCGCTCACTGACCTCCGTACCGAACTCGATCGCCTGGATCTCCTGGACGAGCTAGTGACTGAAGAACTTCTTGACGACTTAGAGTACTATTTCCAGTCGATCGATATCCCGACCGATGAGAGCCAGGAGGGGGTGCTTCTCGCATCCGTCAACTCTGCGGCCTACGTCGACCGTCCGGTTGTCTTCTATCTCGGGCTAGGTACTGGGTGGACGAACCCAATCCCGGACAAACCCTGGATCGACGCCGACCAGAAAGACCAGCAGTATCTCGAGCAGTTCCAGATTCTGCTGCAGAACGGCGTCGACCAGTACTACCTCGTCCAGGATACTGAGGCAGGGAGAGCGATCACACCCTGCCTCTATTTCAACGATCTTCTCGACGAGGAGTTCGACCGATTCACAGACCTCCCGCATCGAGAGTACACTCACGCCACACCAGCGACCGCTACCTCCGGGTTCGAGAAAGAGTCAATCGAGACTTCCCCAGATACTGTCGAGACCATCAGCCAATCATCACTGAGTACGCTGGTCAACTGTCCCCGAGACTACTACTTCGACCGCCTCGTTGATGGCCCGGATCGCGACTACATCGAGAAGGGCAACCTCTTCCACGACTTCGCGGAGTTCTACGTCGATCACCCAGAGACGGTTGATGCGGAGGGCCTCGATAGCATCGTCGAGATCATGCTCGATGACATGGAGCCCTACGTGGATGACCATGATCTTGCGACTCTCGAAACCGAACTCTGGATCGGCACCGAGACTATCATCCGATATCTCGACGAACATCCCCCGGAAGAGTCAGTCTACGAGGCTTATACGAGTCCAGGTTGGGGAAATCGCTTTGCCGATCAGTTCAACCAACCGATAGACTCACCGATCACCGAACAGTGGTTCGAGAACATCGACGTTGGTGGCAAGGGCGTTATCGACCTGATTCGCACTCCCAGTCGGCTTCTCGATTACAAAAGTGGGAAACACACCTCTGCAAAGAAAGTCGTCGAAAACGCACGGATCGACGAGATTAGCGACACCCCGAACTTCCAGGCGTTGCTCTATATCGCTCAGCACCGCGATGAACGCCCGGACGAACAGCTACGATTCCGTCTTTTCCATTTCCTCGAAACTCTCGATGAGGCGGTCACGGGCGAGGACCCACCCAATCTCGAACCGGGACTCACGAGCGTCACCTACCATCCGACCTCGTTCGAGGCGTACATTCAGCGCGAGACGACCTTCGAGACACTTCGCGAGGAGGGATACAACGATTGTCAGAAGACATTCGGAAAGATCGACTACGAGACGTATCACTCGTTTCTCGACGCGCACGAGATCCCGACGACGTACGAGAAAGACGAGCTGCTCGAATCAGCATTCGCTGATGAGCTCATGTCGCGAATGAAAAGCGCCGTCGGCGATTACAAATACGTCGAGAAGGGCTGTTCGCAAGCGCTCCGCGAGTTCCACTCCCTCCGCATGGAGAACTATTTCGCCCCGGAGGTCGACGCCTTCGAGGCATTCGTGGATGACCGTATCGATAGCCTGAACGACTGGCGAACGTCTCGTTTCCCAGTCGCGACCGACCTTGCTGGCGAGCCGAACTTTGATCGGGTTGACCACCGCGACCTCATCCTCACGGAGGAACACGCTCAGTCCCCAACCCCCGATGACCCTCAGACATCCACTTCCGAGACCACGGGGGTCGACCGATGACCGACGTTACACCCAACGATCAACAGCAGAAGTTGATCGACGCAACCGAAGGCACCTACCTCGTTGATGCGGGCGCTGGCACGGGGAAGACGTTCACTGTCACCCGACGCTACGCAAATGTTCTCGATCAGAATAGCGTCGAACCCGACGACCTCCTCCTGTTGACCTTTACGAACAACGCTGCCGACGAGATGAAAGATCGAATTGTTAGCCATTGTGAGTACAGCATGGCTGCGCTCCGAGATGCACCTATCAGTACTTTCCACAGTCTCGCACACGATATCCTGCTCCAGTACGGCTTCGAGGCGCCACAGATTCTCGGCATCGACGACCGCATCACCTCGACGACTCAGCTCCTCGACAACGAGGTCATCGAAAACGAGCGCTTCCAAGAATTCACGAATCGCTTCATTCGTGAACACCCGGAGTACGAGGATTACTTCCGGGTTCTCTCGGACGATTCCTCGCTCCTCGGTCTGATCAAACAGCTCGCCGCAAAGGGCGTCTTTCCGACTCGCGAGGGATGGTTCCGTCATGGCGAGCGCTATCTCGACGGTGACTTCGAAGAGTTCAAAGAGTGCTTCATAGATGCTAATGCCCCGAACGAAGGTAAATCTGGGCCAACACAGTCTGACCTCCGGAGTAGTCTTGGAGGCTACGGCGACAACAAATGCTATCTCCCGGATGCACCCTCGGAAACGGAGCTTCGCGGTGAGGGTGGAACGAAGCAGATCGATACCGATTGGGCCGACCGTGTCTTTGAGGAGGAGCGCTCGGAGCTGAAGGGGTTCGTCCACGACCTCTATTTCGAGTATATCGAGTTCGCTCTCAGTCGGAATTACCTCAACTTCAGCTTCCTCCTGCTATTCGCGTTCGCATTGCTCTGTGAGGATCATGGAGTTCGCGAGGAGTTTGCCTTCGAGTATACGATGATCGACGAGTTCCAGGACACCAGCGAGATCCAGTTCAAACTCGCCCTCCTGCTCGCCGGGACCGACAACATCTGTGTGGTGGGCGACTGGAAGCAGAGCATCTACAGCTTCCAGTATGCCTCCGTCGACAACATCCGTCACTTCGAGGAGCGTCTTCAGCAGTACAGAGACGAACTCAACGATGACTCGGTACGCATTGAGTACCCTATCGATGACGTAACCGAGATCGAGCTCGTCGAGAACTATCGGTCGACCCAAGAGATACTGGATTTCTCGGAGTGTAGTCTGACACTGCCGGCAACACAGAGCGAGGAACTCGATACCGAAGCTATCCAAGAGAGGATCGTCTCGCTCGAAGCGAATTCGGAGGCTTCCCACTCCCGAATCGAAGCGATAACCGGCGACGACGAACACGAGGCGCTTCTTGACCGAATACAGACGATCGTCGGCAACACCGAGTATAGGATCGCGGACGGCGAAGCCGAGGGTGGCTTTCGTCCACCCGAGTACGACGATATCGCCGTTCTTACCCGGACCCGACGGTTCGGCCGAGAGTTCCAGAAACGCGCCAGTCAGTATGGGTTCCCGATGGCCTACGAGGGTGGCGTTGAACTGTTCGAAACTGACCAGGCCCTACTCCTGTTAGCGTGGCTTCGGATCCTCGAAAACGATGCTGACCGTGGTTGGGCAGTCGTGCTCGAGCGAGCAGGCTACACGATCGAGGAGGCGGACCAGATCCTTGAACGGAGCGTCTATCCCTCGAACATGAAGCGCTTCCGCGATGAATTAGCGAGTATCGAAACCATCGGTGGGATTGCTCATCGAGTCTTCGAGAGATATGGCTATGATGACGCCTACGCAGACACCCTGATGACCACGCTCGAAGAGGTGTTTTCGAGCACCCATCTGAATCGCGGGGAAGTGATCCAGTTCATCGAACGAAGTCTCGAAGCAGAGAGCACTCACGAGGTCGATGACTGCCCGAGTGCGGATGCGGTCACCGTGCAGACGATCCACGCAGCGAAGGGTCTCGAGCACCCGATCGTCATCCTTGCGAACCTCAACCAGTACAACTTCCCATCGATGGGCGGTGGTGGCGACGCTATTCGATACAACGACATCGTAGGACTCCGGCAGACGAAGGAGTACTCAACTGCTCATGGACTGCCGCACGTCTATCATAGCTGGCGACATGATGTCCGGTCTTCGTGTCTACCCCGCGAATACGACGAGGAACGTCGCTTGCTCTACGTCGCGATGACGCGAGCGAAAGACCACCTGCTCTTTTCGGCGGAGACGGCACCAAGCCCGTTCTTCGAGAACCTTCCGCTCAAACCAGCTCGAATCGAGCCGGATGTGCAATCGGCGGAAGCCGACAACACCGTACAGAGCCACCTCCAGATTACGGTTCCAAAACAGACTGGACCAATCAGCCAATCCCCACACTCCCTCATCGACGATAGCGTCTTCGAGGGCGTCACCAATGGAGAAGGAACAGCATTCGGACAGCGAGTCCACGAGTTCGCAGAACAATATATACTGGGCGAAGTGGATGCGCCGGCCACAGGCGACACTGAAGAGGACGAACAGAACGTGCAGCGGCTCATCGACTCACTCAATGGAGAGCTTCACGCCGAGAAATCAGCCTACCTTCCACTCACTATCGGTGGCGAGCAGGTGACGATTTCCGGAGTAATCGATTTGCTGTGTGTGACACCAGATGAGGTGACAATCATCGATTATAAAACTGATCGTGGTCAGCACGCTCACTCCGAATACCGCAAACAGATCAGCGTCTACTATCATGTCGTTAGACAAAGCTTCCCTGACCGGGATATCTCAGCCAGTGTTCTTTACACTGAAACCGGTTCTCAGGAACCAGTGGAATCACTCACAGAAGCGGAACTCAAAGACCTCGTACAAGCGGAGATAGCCAACTCACAAGAAGTAACTCTCGGATAGGATTCTCTATTTTCTAATCGGCTTCTCTCCAGCTGAGGAGATTTGAAAACGGGAAACGAGTCATGCACCCAAATGTTAGGTGGTGCGCTCTGTCGACGCTATTCTCGAAGCACTCCGGTGTACCGGGTTCGGGTGTCGAACTGTTGGACGGTCGAATACTCGTTCACCACGGGATAATGCTCGATGACCATCTTCCCGGTGCGACCGCAGCCAACGCACTCATACTGCTCACAGAAGTCGTCGGGATGACCGGGTTCGAAGTCAACGGGCTGGCCGAGTAATTCGACCAGTTCCTCGTCGGGACAGTCGTAGGCGTGGCACGCGAGGCTTCCTTCAGTGCTGCCAGGATAGCGCTTGCACTCCACCGCCTCAGGATCGACGTCGTCCCAACTGTCGTAGCCCCACGGAGACATCCGGCGTTCACGCTCGGCATCGGGCAGCTCGTGAACGTACTCTGCGTCTGTATGCTCGGCAGACTGCTCGCCGTCGTCCGTAGTCGCCGATGGAGAGTGAGTATGAGCCATCTCACCGAACCTCCTTAGCAACGCCCGAACCATCCGTAGCCAGCGACGAGGCCACGATCTCGGGGTCGACGATCACTAGCCAGTGACGCTGTTCGGCAACGTCAGCGACCGTACCAAGCCGTGCATAGACGACGTACTCCTCAGATCCCTGCGTAGGGCTGCGAACCTCCCCGACGCGACAGGCACGACAGAACAGCGAACCAACGGTGAACGCACATTCGTCGCCCTGCCGATAGACGAGCGCCGCGACCTCACTGCCCTCCGTCAGCGCGGCCTCACACTTCGCACGAACGCATCGGAGTGAGTCCTCGTGGCCGACCGGTGTCCCCCGCGTTGCCTGCCGACAGGCGAAGGCGCTCATCGGCTCCCCTCCCTTTCCAAAGCGGCCGCGTGGACGCCGCCGACGTAGCACTCAGGCGCGCAGGAAATACACCAGCCGTCGGCTTTCGCTTCCTCAGTGTACTCCCACATGTCCTTTCCACAGCCGACACAGGACTTTCTCATCGGCGTTCACCGCCCGTATCCCGCACGAGGTGCGTCCAAACCGCCCAGTCACCGACCCTGACGCCGGAAACACAGTCCGGACAGGGATAGTTCCCGATTCCACAGGGACCGTCACAGTCGCGCGAGTCAAACGGACAGCCCTGTTCGTGGGCGAGCGCGGCAACCTGCGCGACGAAGCGACTCTGCGTTCCGTCGGTAAACAACTCATAGAGAGCACACGCGATAGCGTGCTTGCACCCGAGAGAGCGGTACTGCGCGTCGGGACAGGTGCAACTTGCCGATTCGAGGTCGATAGCGTACGTCTCGCCGTCGTGGTGGACCTCGTAGGTGAGCGGCGCGGTGCGCTCGACATCGAATTCCTGTGTGACCGCACGCTCGAAACGAGCGTTGGTCAGGTCGATACAACTTTCCGTAACTGCGTTCGTAGTGGACATTGGCTGTTGGCTCCATAAGACAGCCAGCCCGCGTGTTGGCGCACGCGGGCATTCTCTCGATGAGAACGCTCCGATGGACTGGTCTGTCTCTACCATATGCTACAGTGCATACGGTGTTAAAGGCTTCGGTATGCCACAATGCAAAGGGTGAAGTCCTTCGCGTCGGTGCATCCGAGTATGGACGAACGTGACGAGCAGGGTCAATTCACGAAAAAGTATTCTACAGAGGAGATTCTCGCTGCCGTTCACGAGTATGAGCCCGCGTCAACGACCGAGATCGCGAATGCAGTTGGATTCGCGCGGCAGAATGCAGACTATCGCCTTCGTCAACTCCAGGAGGAAGGGAAAGTGCGCAGCAAGAAAGTAGGACCGTCTCTCGTCTGGATGGCAACTGACGAATGACTCCGAAGCTGTGGACGGTGGGGAAGAAGTTCGGTGGGTATGCCACCAAGTTCACATTCCTCCCGGAACAGGGCCTACGCCATTTCTCTATCGTCATTTGAAGAATTGGCAAGTTTCTGTTGAGAGTGGCGTGCGAGATACAGAAGATGTGTTGAGCAGACAGCTCAACTCTTTCTCGAGATCGATCAAGTGATTGAGCCAATGGAGATTGACGTCTGAGCGGTTCCTTAACCAATGACGTGGTTAGGAGACTTGAGATATAGTCTTGTTATGGTAGCTAATCCTCGTTGGATTCACACTATGCTGAGCGTAAAGCTTCGTACCTGAAACGGAAGCTTCGTACAAATGGTTGAGCTTGAGGGTATTGGGATCAACCTCAATAGTACCGTAGTCGAAATCCGAATGGTGATTTGGACAGAGAACTAGCAGATTGCCTCGCTCATCCGGACCCTCATGTGGTGACCCAAGTGGCCGGATATGGTGAACTTCTGAATATCCTGTAGTAGCTCCTTTCTGCCGGCGAGCTCCGCAGACTTGACACTCGTTTCCATAGAGTTCCTTAAGCTCCCGAACTAACGTCTCATCCCGGTACCGACGGTCAAGGATTGACTGATAACGACCTTGCCGAGTGCCTCTGTTACTGCTGGAACCACTCCCACTACTCAAACCACTCCCTACTCCAGCAGTTATGGGCGAAGCTCCATTCAGTGCCCAGACCGTCTCTTCAAGTGCTTCAACCGCTTCTTCATTTAGGCCATCTTGCCCTAGAAGCCAGTTAACATAGCCGTAAGCGTCCTCCGGTTCTAAGCTCTTTGCGTCCGCTTGTATCGTCCGCTGGTCGAATGGAATCTCCGAATTGTGTTCGAAGTGTTCTGTGAGGATCTGGGGGAGCTCTCGTTGAATAGCTCTGCAGTAGAGGACGCGCTTGTACGGTCCATCGTTCCAGGGAACGGATTTTTGTGAGTTAACTTGAGCGGAATCCATGAACCTCCAGATACCGTAGGCGCCAGATGGTCGATTTCCACCACGTGACGCTAAACGGGCGATTGCTATGTCTCCTTTCCTAAAACCCGGATTACCCTTTACTCTCCTTCCGTACCAAGGCTTCCCAACGTTTTCGTCACCGTGAATGCTCGGATCTTTTGGACCTTGGATACATTTCGTCCAATGGTTCTGTCGAACGTTGAGAAGCCAAACACGAGTATATCGGACCATGCGTAAGCGGGTGCCGGGGATTGTAAAAAGAGTTATTCAGTACCAAGACGCTTGCTGTCGCTGCCCTGCATACGCGCCCTGTATCTCGTATGTTGATTTCGGAAGATCAATAACTTGTAATGTATAAATTCTAAAATCAGTGCGAGCCCCTATAACAGTCCCCTATCGCCAGCTCTGGTGTACCTCGGGAGCAGCTTATCGACAAACAATTATCGCTGACTAAGGGTCATCGGCAATCCATTCTGTGTTTTCGTCGTCATTTCTGGCTCAATAGCCATGTCCGTCTCATCGCCGGTCCATTCGAGATCGAATCGCTGACCGATGGTTGCGAGCGCGAGCGTTGCCTCAAGCCGAGCGAACTCTCGTCCGATACATGTCCGTCGTCCACCTCCGAACGGAATGAAGGCGTAGTCGTCTAACTCCTCCTCGAATCCGTTCGTCCAGCGCTCGGGCCGGAATTCTAGAGGAGCGTCGTAGTATCGTTGATCACGATGGACCGAAATCACCGAGAGATGCACCTGCTCGTCGGCTGGAAGCCGATAATCGCCGACATCGACTTCTCTCGTTGTCTGCCGAGGGATCGTATGGATAGGCGGGTAAAGACGAAGCGTCTCGGTGACGATCCGATTAGTGAGATCGAGACGACTCACGTCGTCCAGCGTCGGTGGGCTCCCATCGAGCACTGTATCGAGTTCCTCGTGGAAGGCGTCGCAGACGTTGGGTTCAGTCGCCAGTGAATACAGAGCGAACGCGATAGCGGCGGCGGTCGTCTCATACCCGGCGAAAATCATCGTCAGCATCTGATCCTCGATTTCTTCACGACTCAGATGGTTCTCGCCTGTTGCCTCGCCTGCTTCAGACAGTTTCGAGAGCAGTGTTTCGCTCTCTGAATCCCCTGACTGGCTTTCGGATGGAGGGTCTCCTATCTGATCGGCGAGCGTTACCGTGCCTGATTTGCCGGCATATTCGTACTCTGCGAGCAACTGACGGATTTCGACTCGCAACCGTGATTCCGAGTTGCTGAACTCTCGGCGGGATGGCGTCGGCACCCAGTGAGGAAGCAGCCAGGAGGTTGGAACAAACCATTTATTGAGACCGTCTGATGCATCACGCAGGTCCTCCCCATCACCGGGTGCCAAGTCGCGACCGAACAGTGTTGCGAACAGAATCTCAATCGTGAGATCCTGCATTTCAGATTCGATATCTCGACTCTCACCATCTTCCCATATTGAGAGTCGGCGCTGAGTCGCTGCAACCATGTCATCTGCATAGCCGCTCACCCGCTCAGGATGAAACAACGGTTGCAGAATACCACGCTGACGACTCCACTGCTCGCCTTCCGTTGAAAGTACCCCGTTTCCAAAGACTCGATTGAAATCATCTGTCTTACCGAACGCATCGACATCCGTAACGAGCGCCTGTTCTAAGTACTCCGATCCCGCGAGGACGTACACATCTGTACCCGGCAATTCCATGCAGTAGACATCGCCACACTCGCTCGTGGCGCGATCAAGAAATCCGAAGGGGTCATTACCGAAATCAACCGCATGACCAACGATAGGGTAACCTTCGGGTGAAGGCGGGAGCTGCGTATTGCTATTCACTGGTTACACCTCGCCGCCGGAGCGTTGAAAGCACTTCACATCAGACCCAGACGAAAACCGCCAGATAAATCCATAAATCACGTTTCGCCATGGAACGTGTCTACACAAACGCATCCTCTATCTGGCCAAGAGCTCGACGTTCAACAGGTCATAAACGATATTGTTGACACGAAGCGATTGGATATTTTGCGTGCGGTGAACGATCTTTCGCTTCCGACTCGTCGAAACGAGATTGCCGATCGTGCAGGGACATCGCGTAAGACAGCTAAAAAGCACCTTTCAGAGTTTCAAGACCGCGGAATCATCAAAACCTACCGAGAGAATATTGAGCCAACTGCTGGCGGAAAGGTACTCCTGGAAGCAGTCGACAAGTGTCTCCAAGCCATTCCAATTCCAAGAGATGAATTTGCGGAACTGACCAGAACTAAAATCGCGCTCACGATTCTCTCGAATCTACACAGAGAGTATCAGAATGCGGAGGAAATTCAGCGGAAAGCGTCTATATCATCTACCAAACAGACGGTCAAGCATCACCTCAAGTGGTTCGACGAATCCGACTACAATCTAGCGGACGAAAGAGGCCACACGTATCGAATCACTGATGCTGGGGAAGAGGCACTGATCGCCTACAAGGAATTATTGGTTGCTGCTGAACAGATCATAGAGAAAGCAGAATGGTTACAACGTCTTCCTTTGGAGAATGCAACTGTTCCAGTTGAGAAACTCGCTGATGCAACCGTTGTCGCATCGGATACAGCTAGCCCATCGGACGTACTCGGGGCCGCTCTCAGACTCTGCGACCTTCGAGTGAGCCGGTTTCGGTGTATCTGTTCAATCTACAATCCCGTTTTATTCTTTGCGTACAAAACGATGCTCGATTTTGGTGTCGAGGCTGAGGGCATTCTTGATTGGCAAAGCTATATCAAGGCAGATCAGAATACATTCGACTTTGCTACGCACGCCAAATACGAACACTACCAGCCACTCTATCTCGAAGATTCTCACACGCTTGGCGTCGGTCTATATGATGACCGGAGAGTTGCGGTTGGCGCATACAATGAACAGGGTGAGGGAAAACACATCGCCATGATCGTGAGCGAAAACCCGGAAATCATTGAATGGGCTGAAGGTATATATGACTCATATCGAGAGATGGCCAACTGTCCGGAGGAAAACCCACCAGAGACTTCTGGTAGCTTCGATGGACGACACTGGTAATACACTTTTATTTTAGCATCACACGAGTGACGTTTGTTCGAATAAATTCAAGAGCAGCTTCTTTCACGTCACATAGAGTTTCGGAGTCCGAAGGGGCGATACGATAAGTGTAGTCCCTGCTTTGCGACAAGCAGAGCCAAAACAAATGAAACAGGCCTGGCTGGGAATGGATGAGGGTGTACTTGCCTCCATGCAGACACGATCACCCCTTGGAGGTATCCACATCGGCGACGAATTCTCCGGGTTCGGCGTCGGAGTCATGCAGATACCGCTCGCCAAGTTCTGTAACGCCGTAGTAAGTCCTCGCCTCGTTGGGGAGAGGGCGATCAACCAATCCATGCTCAGAAAGTGGCCCGCGTACTCTCCGTGAGACATGGTTTGCTCCCGGAGTTGCCTCCTCCCCATATCGTGCTCGGATACCAAGCATGATAGCTTTCGGTGGGAGAGGAAATCCGACTTGATCGAGCACTTGGAGGATTTGCTCGTCAACTCGGCTCATCCACGGTACCCATGGCGGCATTAGTGCAGGAATCCAGCACCCCTCCGCTTAACATCGCTGGACTTAACCAGTAGACACATTTTTTGAGCTACTGATGAATAACATCTATGCGTGCTTTTAATAGTGACGACCTCAAATGAAGCTACTGTCAGAGGCAATCGAATGCAGAAAACCGCACTCTATCAACGCAAGCGATGTCAGCAAGCGTCGTTTGGCGAGTACGCAGACGCTCAGCTCACGGGCGTATTGTGTCAGTGCGGGTTAAATCGATTTCACGCTCTGAATGGTACCAGCCATTCAGAATCCGCCGAACCCGCACAGGACACCTCTGGCACTACCAGATCCCGATCACGAATCCACAGCGGATTCAAGACCGGACTCCTAAGACAATGCACCAGAGCAATCACACTTTCACGTCGAACACATGTAAAGCTACCGCGAAGACGCTCTCTCGACGAATTGACGTCGACCGCGATCAGTGGATTACCGCCCAAGAGATCATCACTGTAGGGAGTAAGAGCGGATGAGTCCCCTCACGATCGCTACCGTCAATACGCTGATCGTGCTCATGTGTGAGGTTTGCGTGCTCACCGAATTCATCACTGGCTACCTGGCGCGCGCGCGAGACGAGTGGGAGCACGAGAGCGGGGGTGAGTGCCGGTGAGCCGGGCCGTCGAGCAGCCGATGGCGGCCGATGTCTACGAAGAACATGGCGGGACTGTCGAGCATCTCGCCGAGCGTGACGATGAGATCGGCGCGATCTTCCGAGCACTCAAAACCGCTGCTGGGGAGCGAGAGGATAGTGATGAGTGAGCTAACCGAGGTTCTGGAGTTCCTCGATGAGAGCGCTCGCGAACGCCGGGTCGTTTTCGGCCGTTTCGGCAGCGCCCGCAGCGGCCGCCCGCGCGTCGACGTCGTCGGCTTCGACCATGAATTCTCGCAGCGCCGAGGACGTCCTGTCAGTCGCTTCGGTTGCACTGGAAGACAAGGGGGTTGCACAGCCCGGACAGAACGCCTCACTCCCGCGCAGCGGCGTTCGGCATTGTGGGCACTCTTCGAGCGACGGACCCGACTGTTCGCTGTCGATACCGTCGATGCCGTAGTGATCGAAGACGACGTCGTTCATCTCCTCGTCGGTGACACGCGAGTAGACCTCGAACATTCGAGAGTCCTTCTCCCACCCAGTACGATGTTTGATGGCCTGTTCGCCCATGTTATCCCGAATCCACTGAGAGATCGAGGTCGCACGGAACAACCGCGCTTGGATGCGATCAACATCCAGACCAGCGCGTTCGGCCGTCTCGGAGATGATTCGGCCGGCATACTGCTGGGCAAGCGCGGCGTCATCCTCGTCGTCCCAGCGGCGCAGCTTGTGGATCAGGGCGGCGTCGGGATCGTCGGGTCGCGGATGAATATCGATCCAGTTCGCGACGTACCCGCGCGACCACGTGATGGGTTTGGGCCCGTCGTCGCCTTTGACGTTCGCCTGCTCGTTGATGGTGATCGTCGCGCGCCGTCCGTCGAAGTCGACGTGGCGCATCTGAAGGGAGAGTACCGCCCCGATTCGGAGGCCCGTATCGCTGAGTATCGCGATGAGGGCTTTGTCGCGTGGGTTTGCAGCGGCATCGAGGAGCGCTCCGAGTTCGTCGGCGTCGATTTCCTCGTCGGGGTCGTGGCGACGTTTCGGTGGTGGACCGACCGAGACGTCGCTCGCCCAGTCGAGTTCGCGCCAGTCGAGGAACTTGCGAAGCGCCTTCGCGTAGTTGCGGATCGTCCCCTCGGAGAGGCCGTGCTCGTCTTCGAGGTGGAGTTTGAAGGCGTTGACATCGTCGACGCTTTCGAGATCGACGAGCGGCTCGGGAGCGCGTTCAGCGGAGAGTCGGAGGCGATTGAGGTGGCCGACGACCGTCCCCAGCGATTCGATCGAGGAGTCGTTGGTTCGGCAGTGAACGATGAAGCGTTCGATGGCATCGCGGTCACGGTCGTCGATGTCGGCGCTATCGAGCTGGTCCATCTGCCCGTCGTACTTGTCGCGGTAGCCCTGGACGTCGGTGGCGTCGACCATGAAAACGCGAATGGCCGTTTGGATTATCAATTTATGCGACGTAGTCCTGGTGGGACTACTCGACTTCTCGTACCATCGAAACGTAACAGCGGTGCTCAACGGAACGGTGTACGGATAGTAGTGCTCGAAGAGGGATCCCTCAGTCGTCTATGGACCTCAGTTGACGGACCCGCCGATCGCGCCACCGACCGCGCTCGGGATCGCGGTGAGGAACGCTATCACGACGCCGACGGCCACGACACCACCGCCGAACAGCGCCCAGAGTCCCGACGAACCGAAGGCGAGGCCGAGCAGGGAGATGGCAATACCCGCGAGGACCGCGACGATGACCCCGCCGAGCGCGCCGGAGAGCAGCGAGTGCCACGCGCCCTCCCTGGCACCGTTGTTGGTGAGATACGCCGAGATGAGACCCGCGAGAAACCCGGCGATGATCGTCCCGAGCCCGGGGAGCGCGAACGCGACGACCCCGAACACGACCTGGAAACCGAACCCGATACCGACGGAGCGCCAATCGGTCATGAACACTCGATACACACGGCCGGGCACTGAAACCGGCACGGCTTGCGACACCCGCACCCGTGGCGGTCGAGGGGGTTCGCGCACGGGATCCGACATCGAGAGAGCCCCCGGTTCTACAGGAGGAGACTGCTGAGTTCGTTCACCAGCAACGCGATGAACAGCAGGGCGCTGACGACCAGCAGCGAGTTGAACACCGGGCCGTTCCTGTCGGCCGGGTTGACCCGGTCCGAGTTGAGGAGGACGAGCAGCGAGATGGCGAGGAACGGCATGAAGACCGCCCCGAGCGCACCGTAGACGATGATGATGAAGACCGGCTGGCCGAGGAAGTAGAGCAGCATCGGCGGGAACGTCAGCCAGAGCACGTAGAACTTGTAGGCGGTCGTCTCCCGGAGTTGGGTCTCCTCGGTCGGGCCGCCGGTGAACCGACCGACGAAGTCGGCGAAGAGGTACGAGACGCCGTGCCAGGTCCCGAGCACGGAGGTGAAGGAGGCCGCCCAGAAGCCGATCAGGAAGGCGTACCGGAGGGCGGGGTGGAGCTGGTTGCCGAGGTTGGCGGCCAGCGTCAGCAGGCCGTCCTCGCCGGAGACCGAGGCCCCGGTGCCGTAGAGCAGCGCCGCGCTCATGACGATCAGCGCGATCACGAAGATCCCGGTGATGATGTAGGCCGAGGCGGCGTCGCGGCGCATGACGGGGATGTAGCGCGAGCCCTCCCACTCCTTCTCGCTGAGCCAGTAGCCGTAGGAGGCCATGGTGATCGTACCGCCGGTGCCGCCGATGAGCCCCAGCGCGTAGATCGTCGAACCCTCGGGGAGGGCGGGGAGCCCGGTCGCGATGATGTCACCGAGCTGCGGGAGGACGAAGACCGCAGCGCCGACGACGGTGACCACCATCAGCGAGATGAAGGCGGTGATGATGTCTTCAAAGACCTCGTAGCGGTTGGCGAGCACGAGCACCGCGCCCGCGATGGGATGGACGACGACGTAGACCCAGAAGGGGATACCGGGGAAGAGGGCGTTCGCGGCCAGCGCACACGACGAACTCGCGGCGGCCCCGTAGACGAACCCCCAGAGGAGCGAGTAGCCACCGAAGAAGCCGCTCGCCCACCGCCCCAGCGAGTGGATCCCTTCGATTATCGTCCGGTCGGTCGCGAGGTGGTAGCGCCCGACCCCCTCGTTGAGCGCGAACTTGAGGACGATCCCGACGAGGACGGCCCAGACGAAGTTCAGTCCGTACCGGCTCCCGGCGACGAGGCCGGCGGCGAGGTCCCCGGCACCCACGCCGGTGGCGGCCACGAGCAGTCCGGGGCCGAGCAGTGACCACTCCGGGTCGTCGCTCGTGTCGTCGCGTGCGGTCATTCGGGGGGATATTCGGGCGGGATGTATAAGCTATCCTGTGGCTATCCGGAAAATATCGCGGTCGTCGGATCGTTACGATTGACCCGCGAGCCGAGCGCCATCCGTCGGTTCTCGTCCCGATGGGAAGGCCACGGTCCGTAGCGGTACGGATCACTTATGTTTATTTTACATGACGACGCACGCCGGGATATGGACTGTCCGCTGTGTGGGGCCACGCTTCCGGCGGCCCGTCCCGGATATCGCGTCGCGCTCAGGGTGGTCGACGGGACGCGTTCGGCGGCATCCGACGACGGGACGACCGACCCCGTCCGCGTCTGTGAGGACTGCTGGAACGGGATCGAGGCGGAGCTCTCGTGAGGGCGAGCGGGCTTTGAATACTGAGCCTTTATTAGGGGGCTCTCCCCAGGCGAGGCATGGATTGTCCGCTCTGTGGTACGGCCCTCTCTGAAGAACAACCGCACTATTATATCACGCTCAGCGACGGCGAGAGTTCGGCGGACGAACGGGACGTTCGGGTCTGCGAGGAGTGCTGGGAACGGTATCGAACGGCGCTGTTCTGACGAGCGACCGAGCGCGGTCGAGTCGGGGGAATCGATGCGCGGTGGTTTCGCTCAGTGGAACCCGGTCGGTGGGGTCGTCGCGGCCTTGCAAGCAGAAGGCTATAGCGGGTGTGAGATGTACACACACTGATGCGACCGCTCGATGGCTCCGGGACGGACGACCGCCGGTCCGTTCGGGAATGGATCACGTGCCCCTACTGTGAGAACCGCGACGTGGACATCGAGATATGGAACGCGGAGCAGGTGGTCTTCGACTGCGAACAGTGCAACAGCACGGCCACGTTCTCCGTCGGGGAGTGAACGGTTCGCCGACTCGACGAATTCAGTTCCAGGGCGCGTGGTCGGGGTCGACGACCCGGTAGTCGCCCTCGACCGAGTCGATCAGGTCGATGTCCTCGTCGTCGAGTTCGATGTCGCGCGCCGCGAGGTTGTCGCGGAGGTGGTCCTCGCTACTCGCCTTCGGGATCACGGCGACGTTCTCCTTCGCGAGCAGCCACGCGATGGTGGTCTGGGCCGGCGTCGCGTCGTGTTTCTCGGCGACCTCCTCGATCTCGGGGAGGTCGAACACCTCGCCACGGGCGAGCGGCGAGTACGCCACCAGCCAGTGGTCGTGTTCTTGGGCGTAGGCCACGAGCTCCTCCTGCTGACAGAGGGGGTGCATCTCGACTTGGTGAGCGGCGAGCGGCGCGTCGAGGACCTCGCGGGCCTCGTCGAGGAGCTCCGGGGTGAAGTTCGAGAGCCCGATGTTGTGGGCCTTGCCGGCCTCGTAGGCCTCGTCGAAGGCGGGGAGCACGTCCTCATGGTCGTAGATCCCGGAGGGCCAGTGGACGTAGAGCAGGTCGACGGCGTCGACCCCGAGCCGGTCGAGACAGCCGTCGATGGCCTCGGGGACCTCCTCGGGTTCGGGTGGCACGTCGACGTGGACCGTCTTGGTCGCGAGGAACACGTCGTCGCGGTCGACCGACGACGACCGGATGCCCTCGCCGACGCTTTCCTCGTTGCCGTAGACCTGTGCGGTGTCGACGGCGCGATAGCCCGTATCGAGCGCCGTGGAGACGGTGTCGGCCCAGTCGTCGCCCTCGTCGCTCGAATAGGTCCCGAGTCCGAGCCGGGGAAGATCGATCGGCATGGTCCCGTTCGGCGGTCGAACGGTTTGACTCTGGTGTTCGTGGCAGTCCACTAAAAGGGGTGAGTGGCGGCCGTCGTCACCGAGAACCGACCGTTCATTCGGTCCCTGCTCGCACGGGGGAGTGCAATGGTGTACAAGAAGGTCACGCTGATCGGAACGAGCCCCGAGAGCTTCGAGGATGCCGTCGACAACGCGGCTCGGGAGGCCACGGATAGCCTCGAGAACGTCTACTGGATCGAGGTCGAAGGATTGAGCGTCGAGGTCGCCTCGGCGGACGGCCACGAATACCAGGCCGAGGTCGAGGTCTCGTTCGAAGTCGAAGGGTAAGGCGACGCGAGCGACACGCGGTTCGAGCGCTCCTCAGGCGACCTCGATCCCGGCGACCCGCGCGGTGGCGATGTTCTTCGGGTCGTTGTTCGGGTAGTTGACGACGAACCGCCACACCTCGCCGGGTGCGAGCGTGTCGCTGCCGACCCAGCCACCGGCGAGCAGCTCGCCGGCGTCGTCGAGAAACTGGATATCGAGCCGGACCTGTTCGATGGCCGACCCCGAGACGTTTCGGAGCCGGCCGACGACCGCCGGCACCCCCGTGTACTGGCTCGCGAGCGACGCGCCGAACAGCGCGACCCGGCCGTCGGCGTAGAGCGACGCCCGCCGACCGTTGTCGAGCGTCGTCGACCCGCTCGGTTCGGGGACGGGGATCGACCCGTAGGCGGGCCCGTTCTCCGGTCCGTCGCTCAGGAGCGCGTCCGCGCCGAGCATCCCCCCCGTACCGAGCAGCACCGCTCCGCCGGCACCGGTCGCGACGAACGTACGGCGGTCCATAGCCGGCGTGGGTCGGCCAGCGTGGAAAGCCGTTCGAATCAGTTGTGAGGCGATTCGGCTGCGGAGCGGTGGCGGTTCGGTCGCAGTGGCGCGCGGGAGCACGCGGAGCGTGCGACTCGTGCGAGGTCTGCACGAGCGGAGTGAGTGCAGGCTTGGCAGAGCTTTGCTCTGCCAGTGGATGAGCACCGGAGTGAGCGGCGCGAGGTTCGACTGAAAGGAGAACCTCGGTCGCGAACGGCGAACGAAGTGAGCCGTGAGCCGAGCGAACGAGGAGCGCAGTCGGCTGGGGAGGGTGTGGCTGACGCGGGGCGGTGGCGGTGAGGAGGAAGTGGTCGTCCCGCGAGTGAGCCGGAGGCGAACGAGCGGCCTTTTTAGTCCGCCGGAAGACGTGGTTCGAAACGGCTTCGCCGTTTCGTCATCACGAGAGAGCTTCGCTCTCTCGAACGACTTCGCGTCTTCCGAGCCTTGCTTCGCGATGCTCAGCAAGACAGGTTTTTGGACGGGGGCATCGGGCCGCTTCGCGGCCCTCAACCCCCGTCGAAAAAAGTGGAGGGTCAGGCGTTCAGCACACGCCGGAGCACGTCGGGTGCGTCGTCGAGCGCGGCGTCGAGGTCGTCGGTGTTGGGACCGCCGCCCTGGGCGAAGTCCGCGGGCCCGCCGCCGCCGCCGCCGACCCTCGCGGCGAGCTCGCCGACCACCTCGCCCGCGTCGATCCCGACGCCGTCGGGGACCGCGACCACGAACTGCGCGCCGTCCGCACCGCTCCCGACCACCGCGACCTGCCCGCCGTCGGCCAGGGCGTTCGCCGTCGCGCGGAGCTCGTCGACCGCGGCGTCGAGGCGCTGGATCACCGCCGTCGCGTCGCCGACGTCGACCTCCTCGCCGTCGACGCCGCCCGCGGCGCGCGCCTCCGCGAGTTCGGCTTCGAGGTCGTCGATGCGCTTGCCGCGCGCCTTCCACTCACTGAAGAAGCGCTCGGCGGTCCCCGGCACCTCCGCCGGCGAGACGTCGAAGGTCTCGGCCGCACCGTAGAGGGCGTCCTCGGTGTCCTGGGTCGCCGCGATGGCCGCCTCGCCCGCCGCGAAGGTCAGCCGTTCGACGCCGTCCTGGACGCGTTCGGTGGAGCGGACCTTGATCGCCCCGATGTCGCCGGTACGCGAAACGTGGGTCCCGCCGCAGGCCTGGACGTCGTCGGAGACGTGGATCAGCCGGATGTGCTCGCCCGGCGGGATCCCGCCCTGATAGAGGTCGAAGCCGTAGCGCTTCTCGGCGTCGTTGCGGTCGGGCCACTCCGCCGTGACCTGGACGTTCTCGGTGACGAGTTCGTTGACGCGGTGTTCGATCGCCTTGACCTCCTCGCGGGAGATCCGGTCGTAGTGGTGGATGTCGAGCCGCGACCTATCGAGCCCCTTCTGCGCACCGGCCTGCCGGATGTGGTCGCCGAGCACCTCGCGCGCGGCGTGACCGACGATGTGGGTCGCGGTGTGGTTGCGCATCAGCTGGCGTCGCCGGCCGGCGTCGATGGTCCCGCGAACGAACTCGCCGGTACCGGGGTCCTCGTCGGTGTGGTGGACCACGACGTCGCCCTCCCGTCGGACGTCCTCGACGTCGGCGGTGACGTCGTCGGTGTTCAGCGTGCCCGTATCGGCGGGCTGGCCGCCGCCCTCGGGGTAGAAGAGGGTCCGGTCGAGCACCACGTCGTAGCCGTCCTCGCGCTCGAAGACGTCGAGCACCATCGCCTCGAACTCCATGCGCTCCTGGTCGTCGTAGTAGCCGAGCTCGGTCTCGGGGAGGTCCGCGATCCGCTCGTCGACCGTCTCGGTCGCCGTCTCGTCGGCCTCGGGGTCGCCGTGACGCGCCGCGACCCGGCTGTAGAAGTCGTCGGGAACCGCGACCTCGGCCCCCTTCTCGCGGGCGATCTCGGCCACCATGTCGGGCTGGATCCCGTGTGAGTCGTAGAGTTCGAGGAGCTCGTCCGTGGGGATCGGTTCGTCGCGGTCGGCGTACTCCTCGGCGAGCTGGCGGACCCGTCGCCCACCGCGTTCGAGGGTTTCCCGATACTTCTCGAGCTCCGTCCGGACGATGTCGCGGATGGTGTCGCGGTTCTCGTAGCCGAGCCGGTCGGCCTGCATGTCGACCAGCTCGTCGAGCGGCGCGTCGATGTCGACGGTGTCACAGAGGCGTTTGGTCCGTCGGAGCACCATCCGGGCGAGATACCCGGTGGAGACGTTCGAGGGCACGATCTCGTCGCCGAGCATGTACGCGAGGGTCCGGCAGTGGTCCGCGACCGCGTAGATGGCTTCGAGGGGTTCGAGGAGCTCCCGCAGCTCGTCGACCTCGACGCCGAGCTGGTCGGCGATCTCGCCGCGAGCCGCCTCCGCGTCCTCGGCCTCGTCGATGTCCATGTGGCCCGAGAGCGTCGCCGCGCGCGTGACGAGTTCCTCCTCGTCGTCGGTGTGGTCGATCCCCGCGTGCTCCTTCAGGAAGTCGATCATCTCGGGGTAGATCGCCTCGTAGACGGTCGGCGTCCCCTGGGAGACCCAGGTCCAGCGTTCGAGGCCGTAACCCGTATCGACGATGTAGGTGTCCATCTTCGAGTAGCGGTTGCCGTCCTTCAGCTCGTAGTCGCCCTCGGGGTCCTGCTCCATCGACATGAAGACGAGCGTGGCGAGTTCGACCCCGCGATAGATGACCTCGATCGCCGGTCCGGCGTTGCCGCCGCCGACCCACGGGTCCTCGATGTAGGTGATCTCGTCGATGTTTGCCCCCATCGCCTCGAAGAACGAATCGCAGTAGCGGACGGTCTGGTCCTTCCAGTAGACCTCGCCCTCGTAGGCGTACTGGCCGGGGTCCTCGAGGTCCTCTCGTGCGTTGAACGCGGTGTGGGACATCATCTCGAAGGCCATTGTATGTCTTCCCGTCTTCCCGACGTTGTCGATGTCCTGCATCCGGATGCAGGGCTGGCTGATCGCGAGCGGGTTCGCCGGCGGCGGGCTCTTGCCGGCGGTGACGAGCGGCTGGAAGTCGTAGATCGACGCCTGGGTGAGCAGGACGTCGTCGCGCCAGCGGTTCGCCGCCACGGGGTAGGGGTCGACCCGTTCGTGGTCGTGCTCCTCGAAGAAGGCGAGGAACGCCTCGCGCATCTCCTCTAAACTGTGCGCCTCGTCGAGGCTCCGCTCGCCGATGAAGGCGTACTCGTCACACGGCGGTTCGCCACAGGTCTCCCGGCCCTCGTCGCGCGTCCAGAAGAACGACCCACAGCCCGGACACTCCTTCCGAGTGAACCCCTCCTCCTCGAAATACGCTAATTGGTACTCGGCTTCGAGCGTACTCATGATACGCAGTCAAACCGGCGTTCGCGTAAAACGGTTGCGTACCCGCTCACCGAAGCGGATTCACCCAGGACGACCCGGTCTCGTCGGTAGTTTTTTCGCGGTATCGATCGGGAAAAACGCAATGGCAATCCGTTTCCGATCGATCCGACCACCGACGTCGTGGCGCGAGGCGCTTCTCGTGGGTGCGGTCGCGTCCGCGGTCTACCCGCTGGTCGCGATCGGGTTCGCGTTGGCTGTCGGGCAGGACTTGCGTTTCTCCGGGGGCTTCCTCACGGGCTATCCGACCACCGTCGGTTTCACGCTCGGGACCGTCGGCATGCCGGTCGTCCTCTGGCTGCGATTCGGCTACCGTGGGCCGATAGCGCTGATGGGCCTGGTGCTCGTGTTTCTCACGTTCGTTGCACCACTCGTGGCTCCAGGAAGGGGCGACGCGCCGGCGTTCGCGCTGGCCATCTACTGGGCACCGTTCTACCTCGTGCTCTACGGCATCTCCGCCAGCATCGAGTTCTGCTATCGGCGCTGGCGGACGGACCCGGCCGACTGACCCGAGGGACGGTCAGTTCAGAGCGAGTCCTCGACCTCGCGGAGTTCGCGTGCGATCGGTTCGCGTTCGAAGTAGAGGAGTTCGACGGCGACGACGCCGACCGCGAGCGCGACCACCACGACGAACGTGTCGAACTCGGTGCTGAGGAGGTGTGAGAGCAGCGAGACCACCGCCGCGACCGCGCCGACCGCCCCGAACCCGGGGATAACGGTATCGAGGAGCGACTCGCGCTGGGTGAACGCCAGCGCGCTCATCCCGCCGAAGATCGTGATGAACGCGAGCGAGGCGAACGAGGTGATGGCGTCGAGGCTCCCGACGAGCACGAAGGCGGCGGTGAGGAGCCCGAGCACCACGAGGAGGCGCGTCGGTTCGTCGCCGGTCGCGCCACGGAGTCGGTTCGGGAGGAAGTCGTCGGCCACCATCCGTTTCGAGAGCCGCGCGGAGCTGAACAGGGTGGCGTTGAGCGCGCTCGCGGTCGAGAACAGCGCCGCGATGGCGACGAGCACGAAGCCCGCCTGGCCGAAGAAGGGCCGGGCCGCGACCGCGAGCGCGGTGTCGGCGTTTCGCTGGATCACCGGGAGGGGAACGAGGTCGGTCGTGACGACGGCGGCCAGCACGTAGAGCCCCGTGGCGGCGGCGATCGCGATGTAGACCGCGTTTCGAACCGTGCGCTCGGGGTTCGCGATCGAGTCCTGGTCGAAGAAGAGGAGTTCCCAGCCCTCGAACGCGACGAACGCGAGGCCGCCGGCGACGACCGGCCCGACCCCGAAGTGCTCGAATCCGGTGACGAGTTCGCCGTTGGTGAAGCCGTAGTAGACGCCGGCGACGCCGAACACGAGGAGGATCGAGACTTTGACGCCGACGAGGAGTTCCTCCGAGCGGCCCGAAGCGTGCGCCCCGGCGGTGTTGAGCGCCACGAAGATCCCGACCACGAGGACCGATATCAGGGGACGGAGCGGCACTCCGGCGACGTTCGCGACCCCGACGAGTTCGGTGAAGTAGCCACCGAAGGCGAAGGCGTAGAGCGACATCGTGCCGACGTAGCCGATGACGAACGTCCAGCCGACCATCCCGGCGAGCGTCGTGCTGCCGGTGAACCGCTCGACGTAGGTCATCGGGCCGGCGTTGCCGCCGGCGAGCCGGTTGAGCCGGACGAACGAGTAGCCCGCACACGCCGCGATCAGCCCCGCGACCACGAACGCGAACCACGCGAGGGTGTCGGCGGTGACCGCGACGACGCCGAGCGCCGCGAAGATCCCGCCGCCGACCATCCCCCCGATCGCCATCGAGACCGTCTCCGTGAGGTTCAATCCGCCGTCGGTCATGTCGACTGCAGGTCCGGCCCGGATTTATACGTCCTGAACCCGCCGTCCGACGCGAACCGCGAGCCGTCCCGGCCTCGCACCCCGCGTTGAAGGCCGTGGAGGGTCGAGGGGGAGCATGAACGTCGGCGTCATCTCGGATGTCCACGGGAATCGAGTCGCGCTCGACGCGGTCTTCGACGACATGCCGCCCGTCGACGGGCTGGTGTGTGCGGGCGACGTCGTGGGCTACAACCCCTGGCCCGGCGCGTGCGTCGACCGCGTCCGCGAGCGTTCGATCCCGACCGTGATGGGCAACCACGACCGGGCGACCACGACCGGCACCGCCTTCGGCTTCAACAGCATGGCCGGCGCGGGCGTCGAGTACGCCCGCGAGCAGCTCGACGCCGATCAAATGGACTGGCTCGGGGGACTCCCGGACGAGCGCACGGAGTTCGACCGGGTGAAGGTCGTCCACGGCCACCCCGACGACCCCGACCGCTACACCTACCCTGACCTGTTCGGCCCCGAGATGCTCGGCGAGGAGGACGTGCTCGTGCTCGGGCACACCCACGTCCAACACCACGAAATCTACGACGAGGGGATCGTCATGAACCCCGGCAGCATCGGCCAGCCCCGCGACGGCGACCCGCGGGCGGCGTACGCGATCCTGGACCTCGACGCGATGACGGTCGAGGAGCGCCGCGTCGAGTACGAGATCGACGCGGTCGAGCGCGCGGTGACCGAGGCGGGCCTGCCCGAAGCCATCGGCAGCCGACTTCGGAAGGGGCGGTGAGCGAGCCTCGACCCGGGTGCATCGTGTTCGGGAGTACTGTTCGGGAGGAGGTCGGTATCGCGCAGAGCGCGCTCTCGGTCACTCGTCGTCGAACTGAGTGCTGAACGCCGCTCCGAATGCCGTGCCGATGCCGGCACCGACCGCGAGCCATATCCCGACGTCGTCGGTGGCGACGCCGAGCGCGGCCCCGATCCCGACGCCAAGCGCGAGACCGAGCCCCATTCCCTTCGGGTTCACTGGGCCGTCGTCGCCACCGTTCTCGTCGACCCCACCGCTCGTGTCGGTTCCCATGCGGGAACTGTCGCGGTGAACGGGATAAAGCTACGCTCGCCGTCCGGTCAGCGGAACGTGTCCTGGATGACCGAGAGCGCCTGTTCGCGGTCGTCCCAGTCGACGAACACCGCGACCGAGGTGGCGCTGGTGATCACGTCGTGGACCGCGATGCGTTCGTCCGCGAGGGTCTCGATCATCCCCTGGACGACCCCCGACTGGGTCGGGAGCTCGCCGCCGGTGACCCGGAGCGCCGCGACCTCCTCGTCGACGGTCACACTGGAGAGCGCGTCCTCGTTGATCACCCGCTCGTGGAGGACGGTCTCGGCCTCGGCGCTCTCGCTGGAGTAGACGTAGAAGGTCACCGAGTCCAGCCCGCTGGCCGCCGCGTCGATGTTGATGTCGACCTCCGCGAGCGCGCCCGAGAGCGCCGCGAGGATCCCGGGGCTGTTGCGGATCGCCCGGCCCGCGACGGTGAGACACGCCAGCGGCTCCTCCTGGAGGTCGATCAGGGTCTCGAAGGTGCCCTCGATGTGGGTGCCGCCCTGGAGGAGGTCGCCGTGCTGGTAGTGGACGACACGGACGGTGAGGTCAGTTGTTTTGTAGTTGAGCGCGCTCGGCGCGATCACCTCCGCGCCGCGGAACGAGAGGTTCCGGAGTTCGTCGACGCTTATCTTCGCGACGTTGCGTGCGCCCTCCACGACACGGGGGTCGCCGGTCATCACGCCCTCGACGTCGGTGACGATCACGACCTCGTCGGCCGCCATGTAGTTGCCGAGCATCACCGCGGTCGTGTCCGAGCCGCCGCGGCCGAGCGTGGTGACCGAGCCCGCGTGGTCCTCGGCGAGGAAGCCGGTGATGATCGGGACCATGCCGTCGAGCTGGTCGGCGAGCGCCTGGGCGCGGCGGGTGGTCTCCTCGACGTCGACCTCGCCCCGCGAGTCGGTGACGACCGGCCAGTGCTCCGAGCCGGGTTCGAGGAAGGTCGCGTCGACCCCACGGGCCGAGAGCGCGGCCTTCACCATCCGTGCCGAGGTCCGCTCGCCCATGCTCACGATCTCGGCGCGGTCGGCCTCGTCGGCGTCGAACTGGATCTCCCGGAGGAGGTAGTCGGTGGTCGAGCCCATCGCGCTGACGACCACCGCGATCTCGTGGCCCGCCTCGACCGCCGCGGCGACCGAGTCCGCCGCTCGGTTCACCCGCGAGCCGCTGCCGAGGCTCGTGCCGCCGAACTTGGCTACGACCCGCATCGTCGACTCCGTCGCCCGCAAACCCTCGCTGGCGTGTGAATGTAGGACATGGTTGCCGGTTGGACGGACCGGGGATAACTGCTTCCATCCGTTCTCCGGTCGGCTGAGGGTTTAAGCGCGCACCGCCCCTCCGAGGACCATGGAGGTTCGCGATGCCGTCGAGGCCGACGCGGAGCCCCTGGCCGCGCTCGCGGACGCGCCCGCCGAGACCATGCGCAACCTCGTCCACGACAGGACCGTGCGGGTGGCCGACGACGGGGGGCGAGTGGTCGGGTTCGTGAGCTTCGACGCCCGGCGCGACGCAGTGCACGTCACGCAGTTCGAGGGGGATCGCGAGGTCGCCGAACGCCTCCTCCGCGAACCCGGTCGGTTCGCCGACGGCGAGGGGATGCCGGTCGAACTCCTCGTCGAGGCCGACCGTGAAGGTCTCCGGGCCGCGGCCCTCGACGCGGGCTTCGAGGAACGCGGCTCCGGGCCGCGGTTCGACGGCGCGGAGACCGTCGCGTTTCGACGCGACCCGTAGGGGTCGCTCGCGGCTGGCGGGTGGAGCGGTCCGGTGACGAACTCGTCGTCATCGGTGGATTCAAACCCGTGATCGCTGCATTTTATCACCAATGGTACTCGGCGGACTCCTCCCGAGCACACCCCCGGTGAACGTCGCCGTGATCCTCGTTGCCACCGGGTTCATCTGGTTCGGGAGCGGCTGGCTGGAGGCGTCGGCCGAGCGACTCGGAAGCTACTACGGCCTGCCGGCAGTAGTACAAGGATCGGTAGTAGTTGCAGTGGGATCGAGCTTTCCCGAACTGTCGAGCGTGGTGCTCACCGCGCTCGCGGGCTCGTTCGACATGGGCGTCGGGGCCATCGTGGGGTCGGCGGTGTTCAACATCCTCGTGATCCCCGCGCTCGCGGGCCTCACCACCGACGACGACCTCGAAGCCAGCCGGACGATCGTCTACAAGGAGGCCCAGTTCTACATGGTCGCCGTCGCGACCGTCGTGGTGACGTTCGCGCTCGCGGTGATCTACAGCCCGGTTCCGGGGACCGAGCTCGTGGGGGAGATCACCCGCCCGCTCGCGATGATCCCCCTCCTGCTCTACGGGCTCTACCTCTTCATCCAGTATCAGGACGTCAGCGACTACGACGCCGAGGGGACGGGGGAGACGAACGTGCTCCGCGCGTGGGGGAAGCTCGTCGTCGGGCTGGTCGTGATCCTCGTCGCGGTCGAAGCGCTGGTGAGCGGGGTCGAGTCGCTGAGCACGACCTTCTCGATCCCGGCGTTCCTCGCGGGCGTGACGATCATCGCGGCGGCCACGAGTTTGCCCGACACCCTCGTGAGCGTGCGCTCGGCCCGCCACGGCGAAGGCGTCACCAGCCTCGGGAACGTGCTCGGCTCGAACACGTTCGACCTCCTCGTGGCGATCCCGGTCGGGGTGTTGATCGTCGGGAGCGCGCCCGTCGACTTCGCGGTCGCGGTGCCGATGCTGGGGGTGTTGACCCTCGCTACGGTACTCCTGTTCACCGCCATGCGAACCGAGCTCTCGCTCACCACGCTGGAGTCGTACACCCTGCTCGCTGCCTACGTGCTGTTCGTAGGGTGGGTCGTGGCCGAGACCGTCGGTCTCACGCACGTGATCAAGACCGTCTGAGAGACCGCGCGTCAGAACTTCTGGATCGTGAGGTCGAGGGTGTCGAGGTCGACGACCGGCGCGTAGCCGACGTCGGGGTCGATGTTGACGCTACGCTGGAAACCGGTCTGTTCCTGCCAGCAGCCCGAGTTGAGCGCGAGCACGTCGTGGTACTTGCCGTAGCCGAGTTTGTGGACGTGACCGGTGTGAAAGACGTCGGGGATCTCGTCCATCACGAGGTAATCCCGCTCCTCGGGGGAGATCCGGATGTGACCACCGTACTGGGGCGCGACGTGGCGCTTCTTCAGGAGCTGGTACATCGGTTTGTGGGGCTCCTCGTAGCTGGCTTTCGACTCGGGGAGTTCGGCGATCACCTCGTCGAGGCTCACGCCGTGGTACATCAGGATCTTCACGCCCTCGACGGTAACCATCGAGGGGTTGCCCGAGATCCGGGCGTCGTGGGCGGTCATGATATCCCTGAGTTCCTCGGTGAAGCCGGGCTGGGGTTCGGCCAGCCGGACGGCGTCGTGGTTGCCCGGGATCATCAGGATCTCCATGTCGCCCGGGACTTCCTTCAGATACTCCGAGAAGCGCTCGTACTGCTCGTAGATGTCGACGATGTCGAGCTCTTCGTCCTGGTTGGGGTAGACCCCGACGCCTTCGACCATGTCGCCGGCGATCAGGAGGTACTCGACCTCGGCCGCCTCGTCGGTGTGGAGCCAGTCGGCGAAGGCCGACCAGCGGTCGCGGGCGAACTCCTGGCTGCCGACGTGCACATCTGAAATGAGGGCGGCGCGGACGTGGCGGTCGGCGGTCGAGGGCCGGTGGTTTCGGGGGATGTCGGGGAAGTGGAGGTCGTCGACGAACAGGATGCCGCCGTCGCCCGCGAGGGTGCCCTCGACGGCGATGACCTCGTCGAGGAGGAGTTCGTCGACGACGGAGGCCAGATCGCGGTCCTTCATGATGAGACAGGGGAAGGTCCCGGTGGTGTCCTCGAGTTCGACGAGCCAGTGGCCGTTCGCGGTCGAGCGGATGTCCGAGATCATCCCGACGATCGCGGCGTCGCTCCCGCCCGCCATCGCGTCGATGGCGCTGGCCGGTCGGTGGTTGACCCGCGAACGGAGCATCCCCGAGAGCTGCTCGTAGCGGTCACGAAAGGTCCGCACGAAGTCCTCGTAGGTTCCGGTTCCGGTGGAGCGTCCGGTGATGTCGCCGGCCACCGCGAGCGAACGTCGTTCGGGGTCGTTCGCCCCTCTACCGGCCGCTCCGGCCCCATACCCGTCGGTCGACCCCTTCGTTTCAACTGGAGAATGGGTCTCGGCGTCGTCGGGTGAGTCGGGGGTTCCAGTCGAAACAGAGGGGTTGTCGGGATCGATTGTCGGGGTTTCCGGGGGGGTGGACTCCTCGAACACGGGGGCGCGGTCGGTTTCGTCGATGGCTGCCCGGGCGTGGTCGGCAGTAAGCGTGAGCGCGTCGTCCGGGGCGGCGTCGACGGCGCGTTCGATCGCGATTTCGGGGTCGCTCGCACCCGCGATGAGGGTGACGGCCTCGCGGTCGGCGTTGTAGCCGTGGCTGGCGAGCGCGGTGACCACCCGAACCGAGGACGAGCGCGGCACACACGGTCTTCCGCGGCGCGGAGCAAAAACGTAGCGGACCCGGACGTCGGAAGGAAACGTTGAAACGACCGTGAACGGAAGGGGTGGTAATGGCTTCCGGAGACGGTGAGGATTCGTGGGAGTGGAACGACCGGGAGACCGGCTCCGGGGGCGACGGGGACGAGGACGGCGACGGGAACGAGGCGAGCGATGGCGGGCCGCTCTCGCGGGTTCGCTGGTTCTTCGACACCGACGAGGAGTGGGTGGTGTTCGTTCGGGAGGTGCTTTCGAGCCTCGGGATCGTCGTGGTGATCGGGCTGGTGTTGTTCGCGGTGAGCGGGCTCTGGCCGCCGCTGGTCGCCATCGAGAGCGAGAGCATGACCCCCCACATGCAGAAGGGCGACCTCGTCTTCGTCATGGAGGAACACCGGTTCGCGGGCGGGGCGGCCCAGGACGGAACCGGCGTGGTGACCTATCGGTCGGGGGCCGCCGCGGGGTACACCCAGTTCGATGAGCCCGGCGACGTCATCGTCTATCAGCCGGACGGCGACTCACAGGCGACGCCGATCATCCACCGCGCGCGCTTCTGGGTGAACGAGAGCGAGAACTGGTACGAGAAGGCCAACGAGTCCTACCTCGGGACCGCCGAGAACTGCGAGGAGCTAGCGAACTGTCCCGCCCCGCACGCCGGGTTCGTCACCAAGGGCGACGCCAACGACGCCTACGACCAGATCAGCACCGGTCTGGACCCCATCAGCGGTCCGGTCGAACCCGCCTGGGTCGTCGGCACCGCCGAACTCCGGATCCCGTGGCTCGGGAAGATCCGACTGTTCTTCGGCCAGGTGAGCGCCGCGCCGGGCAGCGCCGCACCGACCGGCCCCGCGGGGAACGAGACCGTTGGGGCGGCTGGTCCCGCGGTAAACGGAACGAACACGCCGACCGCGAACGGAGCCGCCCCGATCGCGGCAGCGCCCTGACGACCTGCTTGTCGGCGTGTGGGCTTGGGGTGGGCTCCGCTGATGAGTTCTGATTCGGCCGGTCGAGGTGGGTGAGAACTCAGTTGTCGAAGCGCGCCTGGACGAACGGTTTGACGTCCTCGATGTCGCCGAGCCGTGAGTCGCTGGTGAGGACGGCTTCGGTGTCCTCGATGGGGACCGAGAGGTTCATCTCCTTGGTCCGGCCGTAGCGACCCTTCGAGACCACGACCGCGTTGACGATCCCGAGCATGTCGAGTTCGGAGATGAGGTCGGTGACGCGGCGCTGGGTCAGGACGTCGGCGTCGATCTCGTCGCAGAGTCGACGGTAGATGTTGTAGACCTCGCCGGTGTTGATGTTCTTCGCGCCCTTGCGTTCGAGGAGGATCACGGCAAAGAGGACGACCTTCGACTGGGTGGGGAGTGTGCGGACCACCTCGACCACCCGGTCGATCTCGATCTTCTCCTGGGCCTCGCGAACGTGGTCCTCGTCGACCCGGTCGGTCTGGCTCCGCTCGGCGAGTTCGCCGGCGGTCCGGAGGAGGTCGAGCGCGCGCCGGGCGTCGCCGTGTTCCTGGGCGGCGAAGGCCGCACAGAGCGGGATGACGTCCTCGGAGAGCGCGTCGTCGACGAACGCGAGCGTCGCGCGCGCGGCGAGGATGTCCCGGAGCTGGGTGGCGTCGTAGGGCGGGAAGACGATCTCCTCTTCTCCCAACGAGGACTTCACCCGGGGATCGAGGAACTCGGTGAACTTGAGGTCGTTCGAGATCCCCATGATCGAGACCCGTGAGTTGTCGAGTTCGGAGTTCATTCGCGAGAGGTTGTAGAGGGTGTCGTCGCCCGACTTCTCGACGAGTTTGTCGATCTCGTCGAGCATGATCACCACGACGCGTTCGCGGTAGTCCACCGCGTCGAAGAAGGTGGCGTAGACCCGGTCGGTCGGCCAGCCGGTCATCGGCACCGGCTCGAACTCGTCGAGGTCGGTCTCTAACTCCTCGATCCGGCTTTCGACGGCCTCGGGGGTCTCGAACTCGGTGCCGTCGAGCGCCCCCGGGTTCGTCTCGGCGCGGTCGGCGAGCGCACGGACCTCGTCGAGGCGCTCCTCGACGTGTCGCTGGTTGGCCTCGATGAAGGTGTTCGCGAGCTGGGCGAGCACCCGATACTGGGTGTCGGTGACCTCGCAGTTGATGTACTCGACCTCGCAGGGGACGTCGTATTTTTGCGAAGTGGTTTCGAGCTCGTTGCTCACGAACTTCGCGCTCGCGGTCTTCCCGGTCCCGGTCTTGCCGTAGATCAGGATGTTCGAGGGGGTCTCCCCACGGAGCGCGCCGACGAGGATCGTCGCCATGTTGTTGATCTGCTCGTTGCGGTGCGGGAGACGCTCGGGTGTGTAGGAGGGCCGCAGCACGTCCTTGTTCTCGAAGATCGGGTCGCCGCTCAGGAGGTCGTCGAACAGCCCCTGGGAGGAACTCCCCCCGCTCTCCCCGCCCTCCGGGGAGGGGTTCGGGTCCGTGACCGATGCCATCCCGTCGTCGACACTCGGGTCGGACGCCGATCCGAGCTCGTCCGCGGAGTGGACCGCGAACGGGTCGGAGTCGGTGGGGTCAGTGGGGTCAGTGGAGTTGGCCGCCGCGGGCCGGTGGTCCGGTCGGCTGGCCTCGTTCGTGGTCTCCTCGGCGGCGGAGTCGTCGGGGATATCGAGGCCGTCCCCGACAGCGGACTCGTTCGGGAGGTCGGAATCCTCCGTGTCGCCGGGGTCGTTCGCGTCGGCCTCCCCATCGTCGGTATCGCGTTCTCCCTCCGGAAAGGGCTCCTCGCCGTCGTGGTCGTCGGGTGTCGGGTCGTCTCGTGTCATAGCAGTTCGGTGTTTAGAACCCCTTGCTTTCGGATGGAGGACGCACCACGCATACCCGGAGGAGCGCGAATATCAGGTGTAGAAGACGGCTACGGGGGTATGAGATGAGCGGTGGCGCGTGCGTCCGCCGTGAATCGTCCAGCGGAACCAGAGGTGGGGAGTATATTAATCTTGTCGATCGAACGATCGAAGGAATCCACCGACCTCGAACCGTCCCGATTTTCACCGGACCCGGCCGCTTCTGATCCTCCCCGATCCTCCTCGATTCCCACTGACTCCTCCCAACGCCCGCCGATTTCGGTGCTACGGAACGGAACCCGTCCCGAACGAGGCGAAGGACTGGTCGACGTGAGAGCGGCTGAGCGACTGAACGGCCTGAGACGAACGGTGAGGATGGTTTCCATCTTCGTTCGCAGAGGTGGTACGTCGCCGTTCGGGTTCCATCGATGGTCGAGCGTGTCGAGCGTATCGGATGTGTCGGATGTGTCGGATTGAATATGAATATGATTGGTGATGGTCGTTTGATGTCGGTGAGCCCCCCACCCCTTCGTTTCGGGTGGAACCGTTGGAGAGGGAGGATGGGCTCGGAGAGGGAGTTTACCAGGGGAAGAACTAAGTGAGAAGCCTGAGAACAGTAACCGAAGAACAGGAAGAGGGGTTGCTCTTGTTGGTTGTAGTCGTTTCTAGATTCCGTCTAGTTCGTTCCTAGATCGTCTTCGCTCGTCGTTCTTGATGATCTCTAGACCAGTTCGGACGGAGTGCCATCGGTTCGATCGAGACCGCACCGAACGACCACCTCCATCCCATCCCTGTCGACGGGGTCGATCCCGGCTCCACCCGAAACGGAGGGGTGGGGGTGTCGGCAGGAGGTATGCTCTACGGTAATATCCATCGTGACTACCGTCCTCACAGCGTCGGGAGAGGTGCTATCCGACGGGTGGCACGGTCGTTCGACCGGAGGGGGACGGTATCCAAAGCCTGATACGTGTCTGACGTGGGTTTAAGTGCATGCACCGACGTTCTCCGTCCAGATCCGCCCGACGGTCGGGCGGGGGGAGATAAATGGGACTGCTCACTGGACTCCGGAACAGCATTTCGAACTTCTTCACGGGCGGGCAGAAACAGCGCCGTATCGGGATCTACGGACCGCCGAACGCCGGCAAGACCACGCTCGCGAACCGGATCGCGCGCGATTGGACCGGCGACGCGGTGGGGCCCGAAAGCCAGGTTCCACATGAGACCCGTCGAGCCCGCCGGAAGGAGGACATCGAGATCGAGCGCAACGGCAAGTCGGTGACCATCGACATCGTGGACACGCCCGGTGTCGCCACCAAGGTGGATTACACCGAGTTCCTCGACCACGACATGGAGAAGGACGACGCCGTCCGGCGCTCGCGCGAGGCCACCGAGGGCGTCGCGGAGGCGATGCACTGGCTCCGCGAGGACGTCGACGGCGTGATCTACGTGCTCGACTCGGCGGAGGACCCGTTCACGCAGGTCAACACCATGCTGGTTGGCATCATCGAGAGTCAGGACCTTCCGGTGTTGATCTTCGCCAACAAGATCGACCTCGAGGAATCGAGCATCCAGCGCATCAAGAACGCCTTCCCGCAGCACGAAACGGTGCCGCTCTCGGCGCTCGAAGGGGAGAACATGGACGAAGTGTACGAAAAGATAGCGGAGTACTTCGGCTGATGGCCGACGCAGACGACGACCCGAGCATCGGTGCCGGCGACGATGGCAACGGCGAGGACGAGAGCCCCGCCCCGTCCGACAGCGTCCAACTCGACATGATCAGCGGCGAGCGGATGGACCAGCTCACGAGCATGGAGAAGATCCGGCTGATCCTCGATGGGGTCCACGACGGCAACATCGTGATCCTGGAAGAGGGGCTCGACCCCGACGAGGAGTCCAAACTCATCGAGGTCACCATGACCGAGATCAGCCCCGACGGGTTCACCGGGATCGAGATCGAGACCTACCCCGGGGCCGGCCAATCGAGCGGCGGCCTCTTCGACCGCCTGATGGGTCGAAGTTCCGACACCAAGCTCACCGTGATCGGCCCGGCCAACCGGCTCGAAACCCTCCATAAGGACGAGACGCTGATCAGCACCCTCGTCACGCGTCGGTAACTCCAAACCTAGTTCCGCCCCCCACCCGTACGCCTCCTATGCCTCATCAATGCACTCAGTGCGGTCACACGTTCCCCGACGGCTCGAAGGAGATGCTCTCGGGCTGTCCGGAGTGTGGGGGCAACAAGTTCAAGTTCGAACCCGCCGCCGACGCACGCGCCGAGGGCGCGAGCGCCGACGCGGAACCGTCCGCACCGGGTGAGAACCCGGCACAGGCCGACGCGCGACGCGAGGTCGTCTCCGGGGACGACCACCCCACCGACACCGCCGACCCCGACTCGACCGGAAACGAAGGGGTGTCGAACGAGAGGGTACCGGAGACACCGACGAACGAGCTCGGCGACCCACCCCCCGAGACCGAGTCGACGACGGACACGCCCGACCCATCGGACGAATCCGACATGGCGGCGCTCCGGCGCGAGCTCGACGACCAGTTCGAGAGCATCAAGATCCTCGAACCGGGTCAGTACGAACTCAACCTGATGGAACTCTACAACCGGGAGGAGTACATCATCGCGCTCCGGGAGGACGGCCAGTACGTCATCGAGGTTCCCGAGACGTGGCTCGGCGACGACGAAGCGTAGTCCGACCGACGAGCCAGCGGGTCTTCGAACGAACGAGCCACAGCGAGTCGTCGAACGAACGAGCTTAGCGAGTAACCCAACCCACACGAGTCGACGTTCGAATACCCCGGCGGTCCACAAAATAAGCACTTAACACACCGCCACGCGAACCCGATCCCATGAGTCAACCAACCAAGATCGTCCTCGGGACGGTCGTCACCGCCATCGTGGTCGCGCTGGTCGTCATGGTCGCACTGGGGTTCGCCTGAGAACGGGTCTCGGGCCGGTTAGAGCCCGAGGTACGACGAGGTCGGGAAGAGTCCCACGAGGTAGCCGATGCCCACGATGAACATCGCGACCATGATCGCCATCGCGGGCGGGTCGACGTGGGTGCCCGAGTGCGAGTAGAGGATCCGTTGCATGCCCTCGCCGATGACCCCGGTGAGGCCACCGAAGACGCCCGCGACGAGGATCGTGAGCACCGGACTCCCGAACCACGCCGCACCGATCACCGCACCGACCGAGCCGAGCAGGGTGATGTGGTGGGTGACGGGGATCCGCTCGACGCCGAGGTTCAAGAAGAGCAAAGTCATCGCGGAGAACGCGTAGCCGAGGAAGACGCTCCCGGTCTCGATCCAGATGAACCCGCCGAGCACGCCGCCCACGACGCCGATCGCGGTGACGCCGGACCACTTGTACTGGTGGCCGAGCCACGGCTGGACCGTGAGCTGTTCGCGTTCGACACCGCCGTCGGTCATCGGTTTCGTCTCGCCGCGCTCGAACGGCGACATGTCGAGGAGCGACGACCCGGCCGCCGACCCGACGATCGGGTAGCCGAAGGCCGCCCGCGCGACCAGTGCCGATATCACGACCGCCAGCGCGATGCCGTCGGTGGGAACGCCGAGCCCGCCCGCGACCTGTGTGATCAGCATGCCGAGGAGCCCGAAGACCGCGCCGACCGCGAGGATGTCGGGTTTGGTGCCGTAGGCTTCGGTGATGACCTTCCCCGGGTGGTAGTCCCAGCCCGCGGGCGTCATCTCGGGGTACTTCTTCCCGACGTAGGCCGAGGCCGCCACGCCGGCGGCGAAGGAGACGTGCGGGCCGAACACCATCCCGAACCCGATCGAGTCCGTGATGCCGGCGGTGGCGGCACGTTGGATGCCCGAGATACCGCCGACGTCACCACCCAGAACTTCGAGCCCTTCACCGAGGAAGACCGCGAAGCCCGTGAAGACGAACGCGGGGAGCGCGCCGAGTGCGGCCGCGAGCGCGCCGCCGGCGAGGGCGGCGATCGCCATCATGAGGAACTCTTCGACGCCGAGGCCGATCACGGGGATCTGGAGGAGTGCCTGCATCGATCAGTCTTCCCGTGCCCAGTCGAGCGAGCGGTCGACCGCGTCGTGCCAGCGCTCGTACATCGCGTCGCCCTCGTCGGTCCGTTTCGGGGCGAACTCGCTGTCGACCTGCCAGTTCTTCCGGAGTTCGTCGGCGGTCTCCCAGTAGCCCACCGCGAGCCCCGCGGCGTACGCGGAGCCGAGCGCGGTGGTCTCGTCGACCTCCGGACGAACGATGTCCACACCGAGCACGTCGGCCTGGAGCTGACAGAGGAAGTTGTTCTTGACCGCCCCGCCGTCGACTCGGAGCTCCTCGACTTCGATCCCGGAGTCGTGCTCCATCGCCTCGGCGACGTCGCGGGTCTGGTAGGCTATCGATTCGAGCGTCGCGCGGACGATGTGTTCGCGGCGCGTGCCGCGGGTCATCCCGACGATGGTCCCACGTGCGCGCTGGTCCCAGTGGGGCGCGCCCAGCCCGGTGAAGGCCGGGACGAGGTAGACCCCGTCCGTCGAATCCACGCTTCGCGCGAGGTCCTCGGTCTCGCTCGCGTCGTCGATCAGCCCGACGTCGCCGAGCCACTCGACCGCCGCGCCGGTGACGAAGATCGAGCCTTCGAGCGCGTACTGGACGGGTTCGCCGGAGCGCTGGAAGCCCACCGTCGTGAGCAGCCCGTTGTCGCTCTCGACGGCCTCCTCGCCGGTGTTGAGCAGGAAGAACGATCCGGTTCCGTAGGTGTTCTTCGCGTCGCCCTCGTCGAAGCACGTCTGGCCGAACAGCGCGGCCTGCTGGTCGCCGAGCGCGCCCGCGACGGGGACCTCGGCACCCAGGAAGCCGTCGGGATCCGTGGTGCCGTAGTAATCCTCGTCGCTGGAGGGACGGACCTCGGGCAGGGTCGCGCGCGGAACCCGGAACTCCTCCAAGAGTTCGTCGTCCCACGCCATCTCGTGGATGTCGAACAGCATGGTTCGCGAGGCGTTGGTCACGTCCGTGACGTGATTGCCAGTGAGTTTCTCGATCAGCCACGAGTCGATGGTGCCGAAGTGGAGGTCGCCGGCCTCGGCGCGCTCGCGGGTGTCGGCGGGCCGCGCACGCTGGAGCTTGATCGGGTCGGCGTTGTCGAGGAGCCACTCGGCCTTGGTGGCCGAGAAGTAGGCGTCGGGCTGGAGGCCGGTCTTCGCCTGGATGGTCTCGGCCTTCCCGTTCGCTTCGAGCTCCTCGACCCGGTCGGTGGTCCGGCGGTCCTGCCAGACGATCGCGCGGTGGATCGGCTGGCCGGACTCGGCGTCCCAGAACAGCGTGGTCTCGCGCTGGTTGGTGACCCCGATGGCTTCGAGCTGGCTGGCCTCGATCCCCGCGCTGTCGAGGGCTTCACGTACCACCGACTGGGTCTTCTCCCAGATCTCGACCGGGTCGTGCTCGACCCAACCGGGTTCGGGATAGAACTGCTCGTGTCGTTCGTAGGCGTTGGCGACGACTCGGCCCCCATGGTCGAAGACCATGAATCGGGTGCCCGTCGTTCCCTGGTCGACCGCGCCGACGTAGGTGTCTGGTGTCATGAGTAGGTGCCCGGCTTCGGGCGAACGACACCGTTCTTTACTGGCGGTGCCGTATTACCCGTAACGAATACTGTCGTTCATGATAAAACTTTCCACGTTCTCTCAGGGTGTCGACGACGCGAGGTCGTAGAGTCGGCGGAAGACCAGCGCCGGAAAACACGGTTCGAGCCCGCTCGGCGGGCGTCCGAGCCCGTCGGTTCGGTCGGTGGAGACCCGTCGGACGATCCCCGAATCGGCGAGCTCGTAGAGAATTCGTTCGACCGTCGTCGCCGACAGCCCCACCGTGTCGGCGGCCGCCACCCCGGCCGCCGCCGCTCGAACCGACTCCCGGTCGGCGGCGTCGAGGTCGAAGAGTTCCCGGAGGACGCGCTGGCGGTTCGCCGGGAGCGAGCGGATCCGGCCGACCGCGGTACACGGTCGGGGGACCCCCTCGATACCGGCATCGAGCGCGTCGGGACCGATCCGGTTCTCGCCGGCGTCGTCGGCGACCACCGCGGCCCCGAACACCGCGGCGAGCGCGTCGTGGGCGTCCCCGTCGGCCCACTCGGCGACCCGACGGGTGCTCTCGTGGTCGAGCGCGCCGCGCGCGAGGCCCGCCGACGCCCGGTCCGAGAGGATGTCCGCGAGGAGGTACGGCGGCGCGAGGTCGATCGCGACCGTCTCGCTCGGGGACGGGTCGAGCTCCTCGGGCGGCGTTCGTCCCACGCCGACCCACGCCACCGACCCCGAGACACCGTCGAGGAACTCGGCGACGGCCCGGAGCGACGGCGTCTCGGGGTCACCGAGATGGTCGACCGCCACCACGGCCCGCCGACCGGACGAGGCGACGTGGTCGGCGAGCAGCGACCGGAACCGGCTCGCGCTGACGCCGTTCTTCGGCACCGGTTCGTCGACCAGTTCGTCGAGGATGGCGTGACGGAGCGCGAACTCGGTGGTCGCGTGGCGGGCGTCGACGTAGCCGAAGGTGACGGTCGCGGCGTCGTCGACCCGGGTGGCGGTGTGGATGCTCGCGCGCGACCCGCCCTCCAGCCTGCGGAGCTCGCCGAACAGCGCCGTGACGAGCGCCGACTTCCCGGCCCCTTTCGGTCCCCAGACGTAGGTGTTCGGCGGGACCGCTCCCTCGAACGCGGGGTCGAGCCGGTCGAGCAGCCGTTCGAGCACCGGCCCCCGTCCGACCGGGTCCCGGACGTGGGCAGCGGGGTTCACCGCTTCGGGGTCGCGGATCACCTGCGGACCGTTCTCGGCACGATAGCGGCGGGCGATGCGGTCTCTGATGTCCATTGCTGGGTTCGTTTCGGACGACCCTCGGGCGTCCACCCGCGAGCCGTCGTCTACTCACGACTCACGGCCGGTTTCAATAAACATTATTATACGGGAACATACCACGAACGTTTCCGATTTCCGTTCGCAGGTCGTCTCCCGTTCGCCAGCACCCGGTTCGTACTTTACTGGCGGCTCGACAGGGAGGACTCGACGGACGGAACGACTCACGCGGGCGCTATCGGGAGGTCGTGATCGTCGAGCAGGAGGGCCTTCGCGGTCTCGAACTCGTCCGCCGCGAGCGGCGTTCGCGTACAGACCCCGATACGGCGTTTCTTCGCGTCGCCGTACTCGTGGTAGCGAACCACGACGTGTGGTGCCCTGAACAGCCGCTTCTGACGTGGCTCGACCGAGTCGACCGCCCGAAGCGGGATCGTCCGGTCGTCGGTGTAGCCGCGGAACCGCCGTCGGACGAACCGACGGAGGACGTGGACGGCGTAGACCACTCCGACGACGACCACGAAGACGCCGACCCCGAGCGGGAGCCATCGCCAGTCGACGAACAGCGCCCGATAGACGAGCTGACCGACCGAGAACGCCCCGAGCAGAACGACTCCCACGAACCGGAGGACACCCCGCTCGTACCGCTGTTCGTGCGAGCGCTTCGCGTTCCGCAGCGTCCGCACGAGCCGTCCCCGAACCCCGAGCGATTCGAGGCGGACCTCGCCGTGTTCGACGACGCACCAGCCCTCCCTCGTTCGAAACCGTCCCATCGTTTCGATTCGAGCGAGAACGAACAAATCATTTGTGCCGGCGGCCGAACGGGATCCTCAGAACTCGCCGCTGACGCTGCCGTCGGGGTCGAGCGAGACGACCCCGTCGAACAGGTCGCGGTAGCCCTCGACCACCTCGTCGTCGTGGACCTCGCGCGCGAGGTGGAAGACACCGACGGCGTCGTATTCCTTCAACAGATCGAGCAGGGCTTCGACGGCCTCGCGGGTGCGTGCCTCGTCGGCGTAGTAGGCCATCTCCGTGATCGAGTCGACGCTGATCCGGCGTTTGCCGTCGTGTGAATCCAGGAACTCGCGGACGGTCTCGACGATCCCGTCGAGGTCGTCGGGGGCGGCGACGTACCGGACGCCCTCGCCGGAGCGTCGCGAGTAGCCGCGTTCGATGCTGAGGGTGTCGAGGATGGTCGCCTTCTCGCGGTCGACGTCGTAGTGTTCGAGCTTCTGTTCGACCTCGCGGGCGGTGGTTCGGGTCGAGATGACCAGGAGGTGGTCGGTGTCGGTGTTCAGGAAGTCGGTGTCGATACGGTCGGTCTCGCCGGTGCTCGGGTGGACCAAGAGCACGCCGGTCCCGCCGGGAATCGTCTCGGGGGTGTCCTCGACTGTGAGGGCATAATCCATGCGCGAACCGGGATGGCGACCCCCTTAATCCCACCGACGTCAGAACACGCTGTCGGCGGTGGCCGCCCCGACCACGCTGAACACCGATGCGATGGCGGCCGCGTGGAGGGTGACCATCGGCCACCGGTCCCGGGGAACGTCGAGACCCGCGAGGAACGTCCACGGTGCGCCGAAGACCGCCATCAGGATGGCGACCGAACCGAACGAGACGAACATCAGCGAGACGAACCGGATCGGGACCCCGCCGACCTCCGCCTCGGCGTCGGGGTCGCGGTCGACGTCGGCCTGATAGAGCGCGCCGTAGCCGATGACGAACACCATCCCGACCGCGACGAGCCACTGGACCGTCGAGGTCTCGGCCGCCGCCACCCAGACCTCCTCGGTGATCACGAACGGGCCGGCGAGCAGGAACCCGCCGACGATCTGCTGGGCGAAGTCCGCGACCTTGAACCGGGGTATCCGTCTCCGCGCCATGTCGGTGGGTTATCCCCGGCCCTCAAGACATCTCCGCTCTCGGGGCCGGTCCACGCCGAACGGGTTTTCACGCCCACCCCCATCTTCGGGCCATGAGCGCTCGCGAGGAGTTCGACGCGTGGGCCGCCGACGGCCGCGACCGCGGAATGGAGGACCGCCACTGGCACACCGCGAAGCACGTCCTCGGACGGATGCCGGTCGAGGCCGGGGAACGCGTGCTCGACCTCGGAACGGGGAGCGGCTACGCCGCCCGGGCGCTCGCCGACGCTGCGGACGCCCACGCCTATGGGCTCGATGGCTCCCCCGAGATGGTCCACAACGCGCGGTCGTACGCCGACGACTCCCGCCTCGAGTTCCTCGTCGGCGACTTCGGCGCGCTGCCGTTCGCCGACGACTCGTTCGACCACGCCTTCTCGATGGAGGCCTTCTACTACGCCGCGAACCCCGTCGAGACACTCCGGGATCTCCGGCGGGTGCTCCGCTCGGGGGCCACTTTCTCCTGTGCGGTGAACTACTACGAGGAGAACACCGCGAGTCACGACTGGCAGGACGCGATCGAGATCCCGATGACCCGCTGGGACATGGACGAGTACCGCGCGGCCTTCCGCGAGGCGGGGTTTCACGTCGCGAGTCAGGACACCATCCCGGACCGTGAGATCGAGATCCCGCCCCGTAGTGAATTCCCGACCGAGGGCTTCGAGAGCCGCGAGGCGATGGTCGAGCGCTACCGGACCCTCGGGACGCTGCTGACCGTGGGTGTCGTTCCCTGACCCCGACACGCGCGAAGTGTGAGTAACATCGTCCGGTTTCGTCGGTCCGTTCGCCCCCGCCTCCGGGCCCACGCGGCCGCTGGCGGTCGGTCGGCCCGTGACTTCGACTGGAACCGCCCAGGATCCGGCAGAAATCTCCGGTATACGTGGAGCACTGGCGGAACCTGCCGAATGTATCGGTAATATATGCCCCGGGTGCGAAACGGGGAGTGGACATGAGTGACTACGCAAACGACGTACTGGTGTCGGCGGACTGGGTCGAGGAGCATCTCGACGAGTTCCAGGACGAGGACTCGGGCTATCGACTGCTCGAAGTGAACAACCCGACCGTGACGGCGGATTCGGAGTACACCGCCTACGAGGAGGGTCACGCGCCGGGCGCGATCTTCTTCGACTGGGAGGAGGACTTCACCGACCAGCAGACCCGCGACATCCTCTCGAAGGACGCCTTCGAGCAGACGATGGGCGAGGCGGGCATCACCGAGGACGACACGATCGTGTTCTACGGCGGCGGTCGGGTCCCCAACTGGTTCGCGCTCTTCGCCTACTGGCAGGCGAAGTACTACGGCCACGAGGACGCGAAGGTGCTCGACGGCGGGAAGGGCTACTGGGTCGCCAACGACTACCCGCTCACCGAGGAGGTCCCCGACTTCTCGTCCCAGGAGTACAACGCCCGTGGTCCCTTCGAGTCGATCCGCGCCTACCGCGACGACGTCGACACGGCCATCGACCAGGGCCTGCCGATGGTCGATGTGCGCTCGCCCGAGGAGTTCTCCGGCGAGGTCATCGCGCCCGAGGGGCTCAACGAGACCGCCCAGCGCGCGGGCCACATCCCCGGCGCGTCGAACGTCCCGATCGCGACCATCCTCAACGACGACGACACGTTCAAGAGTCCCGACGAGCTCCGCGAGATCTACGCCGAGGCCGGCGTCGACGGCGAGGAGTCGACCATCGCCTACTGCCGCGTCGGCGAGCGCTCCTCGATCGAGTGGTTCGCGCTGCGCGAGCTCCTCGGCTTCGAGGACGTCCGCAACTACGACGGCTCGTGGACCGAGTGGGGCAGCATGATCCGCACCCCGATCGAGACCGGCGACGGCAACTGAGGCTCGCAGAACCCGACTTTTATTTCGAGGCGGTCCGGTCACCGACCACCCCGAGGACCACCTCCGTCGTCGCGCGTCGTCAGACGTCTCCCGTGATGATATTCGCGACCCGCTCGCGGTCGAACAGTCGCTCGTCCGGTGGGAACTCGGGATACGGGCCGCCGTCGTAGTCGGGCCACGCCCCGAACCGCTCGGGATAGAGCTCTTTCGCGACCATCTCCGTCTGGAAGAGGTTCATTATCGGGCCGCCGTACCGGGCGCTGAGCGGATAGACGCGGTCGTTTTTCACCGCCGAAACCTCGCTGGCGACCGGGTCGTCCCGGAGGTTCCGCTTTTGTGCCCGCCAATCGTCCGCCCGAGCGAACGCGTTCTCGACGAGGACGACCTCCGGGTCGGCTTCGGCGAGCGCCTCCACACCGATCGTCTCCGCCTCCGGCACGTCGTCGAACACGTCATCGACGCCGAACGGACGCGTGTGGGAGCGAATGAAGCCCGGCCCGTTCATGTGGAAGACCCAGATCTGGCTCAGGTCCGGTGACGTCATGACCCGCGCCGTCCGCGGCCGGTCACCGCTCGTCGGAAGCGTGGAGGCGACCGTCGCATCCAGATCGGCCTTGACGTCCGAGAGCGCGTTGTAGCGTGCTTGCTCCTGGAAGACCTGTGCGACCTTCTCGAAGACCTCCCAGAGGGAGTAGTACTGATATCGGTCCGCCCAGTCCGCCGGCGGGTCGGCGTGGTCCCGGCTCAACGCGTTCCCGAACCACGGTGCGACCGCCGTCCGGACTTCCTCGACGTCCGCGGTATCCCACGCGTCCATCGTCGAGACGTACGCCGGGTCGGCCAGGTGGAGGTCGCTATCGAGCTCGTAGAGCGCTTCCTTCTCGGGGTTCCACGAGTCGTAGAGACCCGACCAATCCACCGAGACACCGTCGAGCCGTTCGAGGATTTTGTCGTAGTTCCCCTCGAAGTTGGCGGGGCTGTACATCGCGTTGAGCGCGTCGCCGTGCCCGAGCGCGACCACCATGTCCGTGTGATGCACGAGAACGGTGAAGACGTTCTCCGGGGGCGTTTCGAACTCGACGGTGCCCGCAGGGGCCATCGTCACCGAGTACGACCCGTCCGACGTGTCCGTCTCGGTTTTCGAAGCGGACGCCGTTCCGGCTCCGTCCGTCGTCCGAGCCGGCGTCGTGCCCGAGCCCCCACCGGAACAACCCGCCAACAACCCGCCGCCGACGACCGCTCCGCTGTACTTGACGTAGTCTCGCCGCGTCGGTGCCTCACGACCGCCGTCTTCGCTCGCCATGCGTTTTAGGCTCGGCTAAACCGTGATAACAGCTTCGATCTTTAGGCCGACCTAATTCGACCGAGCTGTCTCGTATCCAGCGAGTTGGGGCGGCGGACCCCTCGACAAGACCGCACACGTCCGTGTGCATATGGGGACCAGGACCGTCCGGCTGGACGACGAGGCCTACGAACGCCTCGCCAGCCGAAAGCGCGAAGGCGAGAGCTTCTCGGACGTCGTGAAGTGGGTGGCCGGCGAGCGGTCGTTGCTCGAACTCGCCGGTATCCTCTCCGACGAGGAAGCCGCGGAACTCGAAGCGGCGACCGAAGGGGGTCGAAAACGGCCGCGGGAACGGTCCGACGAAATCGGCCGTCGATTCGAGGTGTTCTGATCAGCTCTCGAAACCGTCCTCGAACCGGAAGGTACCGTCGCGCTGGATGACTTCGCCGTCGACTTCGATCCGTGAATCCTGGCTCATGTCGACTATCATATCGACGTGCTGGGCGCTCTGGTTCTGCTCGTTGCCCTCGCCGATGTTGTCGTCGTAGGCCCGCCCGACGGCCATATGAACTGTGTCGCCCATCTTCTCGTCGAAGAGCATGTTGTAGGTGAAGCGGTCGATATCGCGGTTCATCCCGATACCGAGTTCCCCGAGTCGGCGCGCGCCCGCGTCGGTTTCGAGGATCGTCTCCAGGAGGTCCTCGTTCTTCTCGGCGCTGTGTTCGACGACGTTCCCACTCTCGAAACTGAGCTGAACGTCCGTGATCTCGCGTCCGCGGCGGTAGACCGGCTTGTCGAAGTGGACCTCGCCCTCGACGGAGTCGGGGACGGGAGCGGTGAACACCTCGCCGCCGGGGAGGTTGTGGGTGTCGGTGTCGTTGATCGCGAGGTTGCCCGCGATCGACATCCGAACGTCGGTGCCCTCGCCCGAGACGATCCGGACCTCCTCGCCGGGGTCGAGGATCTCGACGAGGTTCTCCTGAAAGTCGGCTTGGGCGTCCCAGTCCTTCAGGACCGCGTCGTAGACGAAGTTCTCGTAGGCTTCCGTACTCATCTCGGCGAGCTGGGCGTTCGCCGGGGTGGGATACTGGGTCAGCGTCCAGCGGTCCGAGAGCCGTTCGTTCAGGATCGGGCCGTGGGCCTTCTCGTAGTTCGAGTTCACGTCGGGGTCGACGTCGCCGAGTTCGGTGACGTTTCCGTGGCCTCGGATGATGGCGTGACAGTCGGCGGCCTCGATCAGCGCCTGCTGGTGGGTGGGGGTCTCGAACTCGACGTCCGCCTCGTCGGCGGCCCGGAGGTAGGCCCGGATCGCCCGCCCGCTCCGGTTGGTTCGGATCGCGAGCGGGTGGGCGTCGCGCTCGCCCGCGATCTCGTAGAGCGCGGTCACGAGTTCGTCGGCCGCGGGTTCGGCCTTGATCACGAAGTTATCGCCCGCCGAGAGGTCGAGCGCGTCGGCGATCAGGAGGGCGTGTTCCCGGATACGTGGGTCCATAGCCGAGGATCGCCGCGATTCCGCAAACCAGTTTCGGAAGCCGGATCGCGGTTTCTGCCGTTGAAGCCCACCCCGTCCGGAAGCGGTTCGGCCGAACGGGAATCTCCAGCTCGACGCGGGGCGGTTGGCGCGCGGGAGGGCCGCAGGCCCGATCGCGCGAGGGGTGAGCGACGTGAGTGAACGAAGTGAACGAGCGGAGCGAATCGGCTGGGGAGGCGTGTGGCCGTCGTGGGGTGGTTCCGCAGCGTGTGGTGCGGCAGCGGAGCGGCCTCTCGTTTGCGTCGTGCGAGCTGCGGTCCTCGCTACCGAATCCTCTCGTGGATCCGTCGCGGGAAAACAATCAAACCAATGAACTACTCCTCGAAACCGTCCTCGAATCGGAAGGTCCCGTCGCGTTGGACGACTGCCCCATCGACTTCGATCCGCGAGTCCTCGCTCATGTCGACGATCATGTCCATGTGGAGCGCGCTGTCGTTTCGCTCCCGGTCCTCGCCGACGGTCTCCTCGTAGGCCATCCCGAGCGCGAGGTGGACGGTGTCGCCCATCTTCTCGTCGAAGAGCATGTTGTAGGTGAAGCGGTCGATGTCGCGGTTCATCCCGATACCCAACTCACCGAGCCGTCGCGCGCCGTCGTCGGTGTCGAGCGCCGCCGTCAGCACGGCCTCGTTCTTCTCGGCGCTGTGCTCGACGACTCTCCCACTCTCGAAGGTGAGCGAGACGTCCGTGACCTCCCGACCCTGCGCCATCACGGGTTTGTCGAACAGGACCTCACCCTCGACGGAGTCGGGGACGGGAGCGGTGAACACCTCGCCGCCGGGGAGGTTGTTCTCGCCGTAATCGTTCTCCGTCACCATGCCGTCGACGCGCATCGTGAGGTCGGTGGTCTCGCCCGAGACGATCCGAACCTCGCTCGCGGGGTCGAGGACCTCGACCATTCGCTCTTGGTGCTCGCGCTGGGCCGCCCAGTCCTTGTTGATGGCGCGGTAGACGAACGCCTCGTACTCCTCGGTACTCATCTCCGCGTCCTGGGCGTTGCCCGACGCGGGGAACTGGGTGCCACACCACCGCTTCTCGCTCATGACCGTCTCGCCGATCGGTTTGACGGCCCGGCGATAGGCGGCGTTGGTCTCGGGATCGACGTCGCCACCTTCGTTGGTGTTCGCCGACGCCTTGACCGAGATGAACACGTCCGTCTCCTCGACCAGTGCCATCCGGTGGCTCGGGAGTTCGAAGTCCGCGGGGTCGCTCGCGCGCTTGAACGCGCGGAGGGCGCGGTCGCTCCCGAGCGAGACGGCGGGGTTCGCGCCGCGCTCGCCGAGCTTCTCGTAGAGCGCGACCACCAAGTCCTCGGCCGCCGGTGAGGCGACGATCTGGACGTTGTCGCCGGCTTCGACGTTCGTGGAGTGCTCGACGACGGTCTCGGCGTGCTCGCGAACGCGTGGGTCCATCCGTTCGCTCCACACGCCGCCCGCAAACCGATTGTGGAACGAGCGGGTCGCGCCGGATCCGTTCCGGGAACGACCGGCCGGCTTTAGTTCCCGCCGCCCGTTCGCTCGCCATGACCGAGTTCAGTCCCGAGAAGTTCGAGGACAAGTACACGCACTACTTCCCCGAACTCCAGACCGCCTACAAGAACGCCTTCGGGACGATGAACGACGCGTACGACTCCCAGTTGATCCACGCCATCGACCAGCAGGTGCTGAACGAGTCCGAACCGTTCTACGACGAGGAAGGCGGGTTTCGGGTCGACCTCCCCGAGAATCCGACCGAGCGTGTCACGGCCGTCGTGGTCGAGGACGAGAAGATCGACGCGGTTCTCGAGGAGTACGTCGAGCGGATCGAGGCGGAGCTGGCGCGGGTCTTCGGGGTCGATCGTGACAGTCCAAAGGCCTAAGACGCCGGACACCCTCGGATCAGGTACATCATGAGCGTCGAAACCGAACGGAGCGAGGACGAACTTCGCGAGGCGATCTCGAACTTCCTCCGCCGGAACTTCCCCCAGATCCAGATGCACGGCGGGAGCGCCGCGATCCAGGGTCTCGACCGCGAGAGCGGCGAGGTCACCGTCGCGCTCGGCGGTGCGTGCTCGGGCTGCGGTATCTCGCCGATGACGATCCAGGCCATCAAGAGCCGGATGGTCAAGGAGATCCCCGAGATCAACAAGGTCCACGCCGAGACGGGCATGGGCGGCATGGACGCCGACATGGGCGAGGGCGGCTTCGGCGGCGGCGGAATGAGCCCCTCGTTCCCCGGCGAGACCACCGAGGACGACGAAGGCCCCCAGGCCCCCTTCTAATCCCCCAACTCTCTTTCCGTTTTTCTCGTCCCCGAGCGCCAGCGCCGGTCAGTCGGTGGTCCCCTCGCCGGGGGGGTCGATGTCGAGCCCGAACTCGGCGGCCTGGGTTCGCCAGAACTCCTCGTAGGCCTCCTCCTGTTCGTCGACGGTGCTCTCGCCGTCGTTGACCCGGTTGAGCTTGAGGTCGACCTCTTCGAGGAGGCGGTCGCCGACGTCGCCGCCGATCACCCCGTTCTGGACGGCCTCGCGGATCGCGTTCTTCTCGCGCTGGAGGAGGCGGCGTTCGCCGATCAGGAGCTCCTCGCGCCGGAGGTCAGGGTTCTCCTGCATCAGCTGTGAGATCGCGTCCCGGAGGTCCTCGCGTTCCTCCTCGTACTCCTCGGTGAAGTCGTCGTAGACGTCGCTCGGGATGTCGCCGCGCTTGCGGAGGCGCTCGGCGGCGTCGAGCGCGGCGTCGGTGGCACGCGCCCGGCCGTTGAGGAGTTCGTAGAGGCGCTGGTCGTCCGACCGGGTGGCGATCCCCAGCCTGTCGAGGAGCCGCGACATCGTGAGCCCCTGGACGACGAGGCTGAACGCGACGACCCCGAACACCATCGCGCGGAGCTCGTTGCCCGGCGGGAAGCCCGACGGCAGCCCGAGCACCAGCGCGACCGGGATCGAGCCGTGGAGCCCGCCCCACACCATGACGTGCTGGTAGTTCCGCGGGACGCCGTTGGGCGTGAACCGATTGGTGATCGCGGTCAGCGGGTAGACCGCGACGACGCGTGCGAGGAGCACAAGCGGGATCGCGACCACGATCGGCACCGCGAACTCGGCGAGCTGCCGGACCGGCGTGGTCGCGCCGATCGCGACGAAGATGAAGGTGTTGACGATGAACGCAGCGGTTTCGAGGGTGTTGAAGATCGAGAGCTTGGTCTGGGGGCTCATCGCGTACTCGACGCCGCGGTTGCCGATGAACAGCCCCGCGACGACCGTCGCGATCACGCCCGAGACGTGGAGGTAGTGTTCGGCCAGCAGGAAGCTCCCGTAGGTGAGGATGAGGGTGAGGACGATCTCGGTCATGTGTTCGTCGAGGTTGACCATCACCCGGTAGACCGCGTAGCCCGCGACCAGCCCGACCACCACGCCACCGACGCTCGACAGCGCGATCTCGAAGGCCGTGCTGGCGAGCCGCGAGAGGCTGAGGAGCTCCGAGGCGGGTGTGTTCGTTCGCAACGACTCCTCGGTGAGCGCGAGCAGCGCCGAGAAGATCACGACGCCGACGCCGTCGTTGAGCAGACTCTCGCCCTCGACCAGCGTCGAGAGGCGTTCGGGCGCGCCGAGTTCGTCGAACAGCGCCAGCACGCTCACCGGGTCCGTCGGGAGGATCATCGCGGCGAACAGCAACGAGACCAAGAGCGGGAAGCCGAAGGCGTACTGGCCCACGAGGCCCAACACTATCACCGAGAGGATCACCCCGGGAACCGCGAGCGCGAGGATCGGTCCGATGTTCGCCCGGAAGGATTCGAGGTCGGTGGTGGCCGCCCCCTCGAACAGGAGGGGTGGGAGCAGGACGAGGAGGATGAGGTCGTGTGAGAGTTTGATGTCGAAGAGTTGGACCCCGAACACCGCCTGGATCCCCGAGACGGCGAAGCCCCCGATCAACAGCGCGATGGTGTAGGGGAATCGTCCGACCTTCGCGACGAACACCCCGACGCCCGCGGCGAGCATGAACACGACGAGGAGGTCGACCTCGGTCGCCGCGACCGTCTGTGCCAGCATTACCCGGCCTACACCACACCGCCTGTTAAGTACCCCGCCTGCATCCGCTACTCCGACGGACGCCGGCGGTCGAAACCGGGCGAGACCGTACGGCTCCGCGACCCAAACGGCGTTACTTATTTGCGATGGCCTACATGGTGGGGTATGGACACCGCGCCAGACAGGAACGTCCTGTTCGTCGTCATGGACACGGTGCGGAAGGACCACCTGTCGTGTTACGGCTACGACCGCGACACCACCCCCGGACTCGACGGCTTCGCGGACGAGGCCGCCGTGTACGAGGAGGCGGTCGCCGCCGCGCCCTGGACACTTCCCTCCCACGCCTCGATGTTCACTGGATTGTACCCCGGCGACCACGGTGCAACCCAGGAGAACCCGTATCTCGAAGGCCACGCCACGCTCGCCCAGTCCCTCGACGAGCACGCGAGCTCGTGTTACTCCTCGAACGCCTGGATCACGCCCTACACCCGCCTCACCGACGGGTTCGACGACCAGGACAACTTCTTCGAGGTGATGCCTGGGGACTTCCTCTCTGGCCCGCTCGCGCGCGCTTGGAAGACGATGAACGACAACGAGCGCCTCCGCAAGCTCGCCGACCGGATCGTCGAGATCGGCAACGTCTTCCACGAACGCCTCGCGGGCGGCGGTGGCGCGGACTCGAAGACACCCGCGGTGATCGACCAGACCATCGAGTTCATCGACGAAAGCGACGAGCCCTTCTTCTCGTTCGTCAACCTGATGGACGCCCACCTGCCGTATCACCCGCCCGAAGAGCACAGAGAGCAGTTCGCGCCGGGGGTCGACTCCACCCAGGTCTGCCAGAACTCGAAGGAGTACAACGCCGGTGCGCGCGACATCAGCGAGGCCGAGTGGGAGTCGATCCGCGGGCTCTACGACGCCGAGATCCACCACGTCGACGCCCAGCTCCATCGACTCTTCAAGTGGATGCGTGCCAACGACGAGTGGGAGGACACCCTCGTGATCGTCTGTGCCGACCACGGCGAATTACATGGGGAACACGGCCTCTACGGCCACGAGTTCGGGGTCTACGACCCGATCGTGAACGTCCCGCTGATGGTCAAACACCCGGACCTCGAACCCGGAAGATATGAAAATCAGGTCGAACTCGTCGACCTCTACCACACGGTGCTCGATCATGCCGGGGCCGAGGGGAAAGGCGTGAAATTCGACCCGAACCGGTCCCTGCTCTCGGACTCGTATCGGGACTTCGACGGCGGCGAGAACGCGTTCGTGGAGTACTACCGACCCGTCGTCGAGCTGAACCAGCTCGAGAGCAAGGCCACCGAGGCCGGTATCGACCTCCCGAAGAACTCGCGGTTCTACTCGCGGATGCGGGCGGCCCGGCGACCCGACGCGAAGTACATCCACAACGAGCGAATCGACGACGAGGCCTACCGGCTCGACACCGACCCCGGCGAGCACGACGACCTCGCGGGCGAGGACGACCCGGCCATCGCGGCCGTGGCCGATGCCCTTTCGGAATTCGAGGCGCAACGCGACCCATGGAGCACCGCTGCGGGCGGCAGCGACGACGAGGTGCTCTCGGAGATGGGTGGCGACGCAAAGCAACGGCTCGAAGACCTGGGTTATATCGAATAGATGCACACGAGTACCAGCCGACCCGAGGAGGGCGTATCGCGCAGACGATTTCTCCGGACGACCGCGGTCGCGGGCGGGGTCGTGGGGCTCGGCGGTACTGCGGGCGTGCGCGCCCAGACCCAGCAGCCGGAGACGATCGAGCTCGGTGGCGACACCGCCGGCTGGGTCGGTCGGTCACCCGATTCGATCAGCGGCGACACCAACCCCACGATCGAGCTCGATGCCGGTACGAAGTACCGAATCACGTGGGAGAACGTCGACGGCAAGCCCCACAACATCGTGATCTCGAACCGGTCGGGTGGGACGATGAAGCGCACCGAGGTCATCACGGAACAGGGCGCGACCCAGTCGGTGACGTTCACCGCGACCCCGAAGACCGGAAGCTACGTCTGTGAGGTCCACCCGACCTCGATGCGCGGCGAGTTCGACCTCGGCGAGGACGCCGCCGCCAGTTCGGACGGATCGGTGAGCGACGAGGACCTCTACTTCCCGAAGGGTCCGTCGGTGCGGCTCGAGACCGTCGTCACCGAGGGGCCCGACTCGCCACTGGATTTCGTCGTGCCGCCGAACTCCAGTGACACCTACTACATCGTCGACCGGTCGGGCGGGGTCTACCGCTACACCGAACGGCGCGGCCTCCAGCCCGAGCCGTTCATCGACGTGAGCGACGAGCTCGCGGAGATCACCGGCGAGATGGGGCTCGTCGGGATGGCCTTCCACCCGGACTACGGGCAGAACAGAAAATTCTACCTGCGCTACAGCGCCCCGAGCCGGGAGGGCACGCCCGACGACTACAACCACACCGAGGTGCTCGCCGAGTTCACAGCGAACGCCGACGGCACCAGCGCCGACCCCGACTCCGAGCGCGCGGTCATGGAGATCCCCCATCCCCAGGAGATCCACAACTCCGGGTCGATGGCGTTCGGGCCCGACGACGGCTATCTCTACCTCGGGATGGGCGACGGCGGCGGCGGGAGCGACAACAACCTCGGCCACGTCGAGGACTGGTACGAACCCCTCGAAGGCGGTAACGGCCAGGACGTCACCGAGAACCTCCTCGGGAGCATCCTCCGGATCGACGTCGACACCCAGGACGGCGAGAAGGCCTACGGGATCCCCGAGGACAACCCGCTCGTCGGCCGGGACGGGCTCGGCGAGCACTACGCCTGGGGCCTGCGCAACCCCTGGCGGATCGGTTTCTCGAACGGCGAGCTCTACGCCGGCGACGTCGGTCAGAACTCCTACGAGGAGATCAACCTGATCGAGAAGGGCACCAACTACGGCTGGAACATCCGCGAAGGGAGCCACTGTTTCGACCCGCGGGCGCAGGAAGCCTCGGAGATGAGCACCGACGGCAGCTGCCCGACGAAGACCCCCGACAACGTCCGTGGCGGCGAGCCGCTCGTCGACCCGATCATCGAGTACCCCCACGCCTACAAGGGTCGGGGGGTCGGGGCGTCGGTCATCGGCGGCTACGTCTACACCAACGACCGCGTACCGGCGCTCACGGACACGTACGTCTTCGGCGACTTCCGGAAGAACATCGACATCGAGGAGCCGAGCGGGTCGCTGTTCGCCGCGACGAGGAAGGGGAAGAAGTGGTCGACCGAGGAGGTCACGATCGCGAACGGCGACGAGGGCCGGATCGGGAACTTCGTGCTCGCGATCGGCCGGGACAACGACGGCGAGCTCTACGTGCTCACCACGACCGACCACGACCCCGGCGAGGGGACGGGGACCGTCTACCGAATCACCCGTGACCCGTCGAACGCCGCGACGACCAACGCCACTGCGGGGAACGGGACGGCCGGCAACGCAACTGTAGGGAACGCGACCGTGGGGAACGCGACCAGCGGGAACGCCACGGCGAACGGAACCGCGAACGCGACGACCGGTGCCAACGCGACCGCCGACACGGCAGCGAACGACTCGACGGCTGCCGGGTCGGCCACCGGCTCCGCGGCGAACGGTTCGAACGGATCGGGTGGTTCGAATGGCCCTAACGGATCGGGCGGATCGAACGGCTCGTCCGGTGGGGCGAGCACCACGCAGGGTTCGGGCCCCGGCTTCGGCGCGCTCGCGGCGGTCTCTGGGCTTGTACTGGGTGCCGCACGCTTCCTTCGCGGGCGGAACGACGGGGACTAATCGGTTCGGCCGCGAACCAGCCCGGCGAGCGTCCGGTTCACCGGCGCTGGCTCGTCCGCACGCGCCACGACCGCGCCGTTGATCGCGTCGACCTCGGTTCGGTTGTTCGCTCGAACGTCCTGGAGCATCGAGGAGTGGTTCTCGGCGGTCGTCTCCACGACCGATTCGAGCGCCGCGACCGCTTTTCCGTCACTGAGATCGACGTCGTTCTCGCGGGCGACGCGAGCGGTCTCGCGCGCGGCAGCGGTCGCGATTTCGTGTAACGGATCATCGGCGAGCGCGCCGTTCGACACCCCGGCGAGCGCGGTGACGGGGTTGACCCCGGCGTTGACCGCGAGCTTCTCCCATCGACGGCGGGCCATTCGAGTCGAGACCTGTGCGTCGATGTCCGCCGCACGGAGCGCGCTTCCGACGCGTTCGGCGGCGGTCGAGGGGCCGCCGTCGGGGTCGCCGACGACGACCTCGCCGACGCCGGTACACGCGACCCGACCGGGTCCGTCGAGCCGTGCGCCGTAGGTACACGTCCCCGCGAGAACGGTGTCGTGGGTGCGGGCGAGGCGCTCCTCGTTGCCGAGGCCGTTCTGGAGCGAGCAGACGACCTCGGGGTCGCAGTCGGTGAGCGCACGCGCGGCAGCCTGGGTGTCGAACGATTTGACGGTCACCAGCGCGAGGTCGGCGTGGTCGGGGACCGTCGTCCGGGCGTCGGGTTCGACGGCCAACTCGACCGCGCCGGTGACGGTCAACCCCGACTCGCGGACCGCCGCGACGTGCGGGTCCCGCCCGACGAGGGTCACGTCGTGTTCGCGCGCGCACAACCCGCCGACGAGGCTGCCGAGGCTTCCCGCGCCGAAGACGACCACGTCCATTCGAGGACTAATCCTCGGTCCAGTAATAGAGGTCCTCCTTCGGCGCGCCACACGACGGACACGCCTCGGGGAGAGAATCGATCTGGCCGAGCTCGCCGCAGGCCCAGCACCGCCACATCAGGTCCATCTCGCCCGCCCCGTGCGACCCGCTGGTTTCGACCTCGGTCGCCAGCTCCCCCGCGGCTCGCACGTAGAACCCGCTCTCGTCGAACCCCCTGATGGTCCCCAGTTGCTCTCCCCGGTCGTCGTAGACCGTCTGGTCGAACCCGAGCTCTCGCCCGCTGGACAGCCGATACTGTGCGTCTTCCATGATATCCTCCCACACCCTATAGGACCGCCGAGAGCATAACGTTCGCTCCGGGACTGCACTTCGTGACCGTCGCTGCAAGCCGTTTAGCCACAAAGCACATTATCCCCCAACCGAGTTATCCACCGTTCGAAATGAGTGGCCGTGACCGTCGCCGATACGGGTCGTGAGAATGGACGTCGAAGAACTCAGAGCGGAAGTCGAGGAGCTGCAACGCGAAGTCCGGGAACTCCGACGACGACAGCGGCTGACAGCCCAGTGTCTCACCTGCGGGACGATGTTCGTGCCGACGCGCGAACTCGGCTGTCCGGTCTGTCGGTCCCAGGGGCGGGCTCGGTGAGCCCCGTCGCGTTCGCGCGCCCCGAAGAACCGATGGATTCCCGGTTTGGGGGCGCGAGGTTCGCGCCCGGATCGAAGTGATCGAATCGTATGGAAAACAGCGATTTACCCACCGCACGCGATATTATCGACGTTCACAGCCGTATCGAACGCATCTACGACCTGAAATACGAGGGTCTCCGGAGCCGGACGCCGACGCGAACGCTTCGAGAGAAGGCACTCGACCCCGTCCGCGAGTACGACGACGTGTATCACCGTGCGGCGGCACTCCTGTTCGGCATACAGAGCGCTCACGTCTTCGAGGACGCCAACAAACGGACTTCGTGGGCCGTAACGATCACATATCTTCGGGAAAACGATTGCTCTCCATCGTTCGAGCAAGACGGAGAGCTGGTCGAGGGCATCATCCGGAGTATCGGCTACTTCGACACCGAGACGGTGGCAAACTGGCTCGAAACCGGAGAGATGGATGTATCTGAACTCCCGGAACGGCTAAGATGAACCATCACCACTACCACCCATGAGCAAACAGGAAGCCGACGACCGGAGCGACTTCGTGAAATTGGCCGAGGAGGTGATCGAGGAACAACGACCGATCCTCGATCGGTTAGCCGACGACTGAACACGTCGGCCACCCTCACCCGGATTTTGGGTACGACTCCGTGACGGAATCGGTGCGTCCGCTGGGAATACTACTGCAGCGACTTGCTCACATGAAGTCCGCAATACCGCTCTGTTTGTTCTTGTCGTTCTCGAACACACTCTCCAGCGTCATCTCTAGAACTTCGAGGCGCTGTTTGGTGTAGTCCCGGCAGCCGTACTCCTCGGCGACCCGGGTCGCGGTCCCGATGTACTTCTTCACCGAGCCCTCGTGGACGGTGAGGTTGACCCGGCCGCCGCACTCCCGACACTCACCCGAGAGCGGCATCCGGCGGTACTTCGTCCCGCAGTCGAGACACCGCGTCTTCTGGCGCGAGAAGGCACGGAGGTTGCCGATGAGGTCGGGCAGGAAGTGGTACTCGATGATGCGCTCGGCGACGTCGGTTTCATCGACCGCTCGGAGCTTCCGGGCGAGTTCGAGCTGGGCGTCCATCTTGTCGGTCATCGAGCCCAGCGTTTTGTAGGCCGAGAGCGCCGGCCCGAGCGCGAGGTTCGAGGTCTCGGTGGTGTGGCGAAAGCCCGTGTACTCCTCGTCGGTCCCGACGTTCGCCTCGGCGATCTCGATGTCGACGGCACCAGGATCGGCCATCTCCAGGGTCGCCTCGTAGAACGCCTTCGGGTAGGAGTCCACGATGTCCATGTTGTGCGCCTCGTCGTCGATCTCGGCGGGGTCGATCCGCGAGGACATCACCAGCGGGGCGTCCATCCGCCCGCCACGCTTGTCGGGGAGGTAGGCCTTCGAGAAGTTCAACAACCCATCCATCAACAACATGACACAATCTTCGTCTCCATCACAGTTACGGCGCTTTGATGCATGAAAATAAGGGTGAGCATAACCCACAGCGGCGCTCGTGAAGCCGATCACGCGCCCCACCACCGCCGCTGAGGTGTGTGGGGCCATCCCGAAGACCAACTCACCGACCAGATCGTCGCGGTCGTCGAACTCGTAGAACGGGTCGAGACCGTAGTACTGGGTCAGGAGGTCGTCGACGAAGTCGGCGGTCTTGAGGAGGTGTTCGGCCGCGCCGTCCGAGAGCACCACGTCCTGAACTCGCAACTCCACCAACTGGTCGTCGTGGCGGAGCGGGTCGCCCTGCATGTCCTCGTGGTAGCCGAGCTCGCGGAACTGCTCGACCGAGACGTCGAGTTCGTCGGGCTTCACGCTCGTGACGGGCAGATCCGTCATGTCGTATCGGATGGTCCCGTCCTTGAACGCCGAGACGCCGTGTTTCGCCCGGAGGACACCCTTCTCCATCGGCTCGGGTGTTTTGAGCTCCGAGGTCAGCCCCTTGACCCCCTTCAGGATGTCGAAGGCGTTCTCGCGCTCGCCGACCTCGCGGAGGGCACTCTCGTACTCCTCCCGGATATCGACGACCCGCCACTCCGTCGGCGTCGCCTCGCCCTCACACCGCGGGCACTCCGCCCGACCGGACTCGTCGGGTTCGACCTCGATCTCGCAGTCGGGACACTCGTATCGCGGCTCGGTGAGGCTCCCACAGTCGGGACACCGGGTCTCGTAGGTTCGGGTGCCACAGCCGACGCACTCGCGGCGCCCGACCTGGACGGGGACGGCTCCACGAGAACCCTCGTGGACGTGGTCGGCCGCCTCGCTCACGTCGCGCTGGCTGCCGCCGGCCTCGCCGATGGGAAAGAGGGTGTGGACCGCAGGCGAGAGCTCGCGTTTCTCGGACTTCTCCGGCCGCCCCATCCGCCCGCCGATCCGGGTCGGTGCACGCTCGCGGAGCGAAAACGGGGCGACCTCGCGGGCGGCCTTCATGGCGTTCGGCCACTCGCGGGCCGCCGTCGAGAGCGACTCCCAGGTGCGTTCGAGCCCCTCGTCGATACCCAACGACCGCACCAGCGCCGCGGAGTTCGGGATCCGAAGCGCGTCGCCGGCCTGGGAGTGGGGGACCAGCAGGTCTTCGAGCGTCTTCCGGACCTCGGGGAGCGGTTCGAGCGCCAGCCTCCCCTCGACGTACTCGCCCGCGACGACCGCCTCGGCGAGGTCCTCGAACGCCTCGACCGAGATATCGTGCCAGCAGTAGGTGTACTGTGGATGGAGCGGCGCGTCGTACTCGGTGGCCCACTCGATGGCCTCGCTCGGCGAGGGCGCTTCGAGGTCGGTCCGGGGCGAATCCCGGAGCGCTCTGACGTCCGCCTCGGTCGCCTCGAACTCCTGTATCCACCACTCGAAGGTGTACGACGCCGGCGCGAGCGGGTGGTTGTTCTCGACGAACTCGCCGTAGTTCACGAGGTACTCCCCGAGGTCGAGGATCGCCTCGACGCCGTTCCGGCATTCGAGGGCCTCCTCGGGGTCGTCGATCCGGCGGACCTCGCCGTTCGCCAGCCTGACGGTCGGGCCCTCGATCGAGTCCACCGGAACGACCCCGGCGGCCTTCCCCGGTCGCTCGGTCTTCAGCTGGGTGCCCGTCGCGAGGAAGTCGTCCACGAGGTGCATCGTCGCGGGGTGGACCCCGGCGGTCGCGAACCCGTTGTTCCGCGAGCGGCCGTACCGGAGCCGGAATCCGCCGGGCCGACTCGGGTGGCCGAACACCGGTCGGCCGGCGATCAGGTCCCGGAGGTACTTGGTCGCGGGTTCGGGTCGCAGGGGGCCATCGGGCTCGCCGTCCGCCTTCTCGACCGTTCCCTCCTCGTCTATCCCGTCGTCTTCCTCCGATTCGCTCGGTTCGTCGGCTTCCTCGTCGGTGTCGGCGTCGCTCTTCCCGATGGTGCCCGCGATGAGGTCGTCGAGCCACGGCCAGTCGACCTCGTCGAGCTCGGCGGTGTAGCGTTCGATCTTCGGGGCCTTCTGGGCGATCCCCTCCGCGAGCACGAGACACATCCCGCCGCGGGGGTTGTTGGTGCCGACGCGTTCGAGGTCCCGAAAGCCCGAGACCTCCTCTTGCCCCGTCGCCTCGCCGTCGAGCATCACGGGGCAGTTCTCGGCGATGAACTTCGTCTCCTTGTCCTTCGGGGAGTACTGGAGCCCCGTCTCCGAGTCGTAGAGGTCGATCTCCTCGGCGTAACGCTCGACCTCCTCCTCGCGGGCCTCGTAGGCACCGAGCCCGAGCAGCGCCCGGGTGTAGTCGGCCACGAGCACCGAGAGCGCCTGTGCCGTCCCGCCCGCCGACCGGATAGGTCCTGCGTAGAACACCCGCACGAACTGGGTTCCGTCCGGATTGTCCGCCAACTCCACGCGGTCGATCCCCTCGATGGGTGCGGCGACCACACCCTCGGTGAGGAGCGCGACCGCGGTCCGGACCGCGCCCTCGATGGTGCCTGCCTGCGTCTCGTAGTCCCCGACCCGGCCCTCGGCGAAGTCCTCGGCGAGTTCGAGCGCGGCCTCCTCCCGACTCATCTGGCCTTCGAGTTCGCGGACCCGGCTGGCGACGCCCTCGATGCCGAGGATGTTCTCGACTCGGTCGGCCATGTCCTTCGCGACCGGGATCTCGACCTCGGGAGTCGGGTCGCCGCCCGTCTCGCGCGCGGTCCCGGCGACCGCGAGCGCCTCGTCGAGCCCGGATTCGAGCCGTTCGAAGTAGCGCTCGTCCTCCGGCCGCATCAGCGCCGTCGACCCTCGTCCCGACGCTTCTCACTGGAATCGGAACGTGTGCCGAGCCGTCCCGCGAGCGAACCGTGCATAGCCACGAGTCGACCGGCGGCGGCAAAAACCTTCACCTCCACGCGGGTCGCGATACCCTTCGAAACCGTCCTCCGATGAATTAATACGATGCTGCAGAGACGTGAGCACATGGTCGACCTGCTCCTCGTGGGTGCCGGTCTCGTCGTCGGTATCGTCGGGCTCGTGTTCGCGTACACGGGCTGGCTGAATCGCAAACAGCGGCGGCTCGTCGCCGAAACGGGGACCACCGAGGTTCGGGGGATCGGCGAGGAGGGACGTGTCGAAGTCGAGGGCGAGGTCGTTACCGACGGAGGAGCGTTCACCTCCCCGATCGGGCGGGCGGACGCGGTGCTCGCGGCGTGGGAGGTCGAGGAGTGGAACGAGCGGGGCGACACCAGCAACTGGCGGACCCTCGCCTCGGGCGTCTACTCGGAGCCCTTCCGCGTCGACGACGGCACCGGCGCGGTCGAGGTCTCGCTCACCGACCGGGTTTCGGGCGAAAGCGAGTCCCTGCTCTCGCTCGACAGCACCGTCGCCAACGACGGCGTCGCGGTCGACAACGTGACCTGCGAGTTCGAGGAGTTCCCCGTGGTCGAGGAGGTGGGGGCCGAATCCGAACCGCCCGAACACATCCGGTCGTTCGTCGCGGGCGAGCGCGGCGTCTCGGGGCAGTCGGGGTCGATCACCAACCTCGTCGACATCGGCAACGCCCACGGCGACCGCCGCTACGCCGAACGCGCGCTCGCTCCCGGCGAGGAGGTCTACCTGCTTGGTCACGCCGAGGCGGACGCGGGCGCGACCCACCCGCTCCACCCCGAGGACGTCGTCCTCACCGCTGGCGACGAGGAGCCGTTCATCGTCTCCGACCACGCCGAGGACGCCCTCGTCGACCAGTTCGGCTCGGGCTACCGGCGAAGCCTCGCCGTCGGTGTCGCCCTCGTCGTGGCCGGCATCGCGGCGGTCGTCGCCGGCGCGACGCCGCTGCTCTGAGCCACGGTCACGGGCTGGTTATGGCGTCGGCGGTGCGCCGTCGTAGGCGTCGAAGTCGGTGTAGAAGTTGAGCATCGCGAACTTGAGCTTCTCGGGGTCGATATCGATGATCTCCGCGCGTTCCTCGTCCGGGAAGCTCTCGCGAACGGCGTACTTACCCATCTCACGGCTTGCGCGCCCGGTGTAGCGGGCATCGAGGAGTGCCCGGACCCCGATCTCCTCCGGCGAGCGGAGCACCCGCCCGAGCGCCTGACGGGTCTTTCGGATGGTCGGAATCTCGACGGCGTACTCCCAGCCCGCGTCGAAGGCGGCGTCGTAGGCGTCCTCGACAGCCCGGAGACGGTCGTCGAGGTGCGGGTAGGGAACCCCGACCACGACCACCGTGTGGGCGTCGTCGCCGTCGAAGCTCACGCCTTCGGTGAGGGTGCCCCAGAGCGAGGTGAAGAGCACGCCGTCGTCGTCGTCGACGAACGAGTCTCGAATGTTCTCGACGGATTTCCCGGCCTCGTCGAGGTAGCTCGTGGCCGACAGCGAGAGCGCGAGTCGGTCGTGATACCGTTCGGCCTCGGAGTAACTCGGGAAGAACAGGAGGGTGTTCCCGGGGGTGAACCGGACCGCGTCGCGGAGCGCGTCCGTCACCGCCTCCTGGACCTCGTGCTCGTCGCGGTCGCGCGCGAACAGCGCCGGGGTGTCCACCGCGAAGGTCCGGCGGCGCTCCTCGGGGAAGGTGAGGCCGTAGGCCATCGTCTCGGGGTCGTCGAGACCGAGTACATCGCCGGTGACCTCGAACGGGCGGAGGGTCGCGCTCATCAGGATCGTCGAGTGGAGGCTCTCGAACAGCGGTTCGGTGACCTCGCGCGGGATGGAGGCGAACGACTCGGCGCGGCCGTAGACCCCCTCCGGGCCCCGGCGCACCGAGACCACGGGATGGCGACCGCCGACCGTGCCGTCGGCGAGCCAGGACTCGACGAACCGCGCGACCTGGAGGGTCTGGCACTCCTTTCTGACCTGGGTCTCGCCGTCGCGGTACTTCCTATCGTACTCCCGATCGAGGTTCGCGCCGAGCGCGAGCGCCGCCTCCACGTCACCCTCGATGCCCTGGCCGGTGTAGGCGTCGAGGAAGGCTAGGGTGAGGTCGTCCCGGCCCTCCGGGTTCGCGACTTCGAGGTCCTCCCAGTCCTCGCCGACCCGCTCGCGCGCGCCGAAGCCCAGTTTGTCGTCGTAGGTCGAGAGCAGCGCGCCGCGGAACGCGCTCACGACGTTCGTGGCCTTCTCGGTCCGCGGGTCGTCGGCGTCCTCGCACTCGGCGAGCGCGGAGTCGAGCGTGGTCTCGGTCAGGGTCCGGGTGGCGTGTTCGCGTGCCGCGCCCTCGACGTTGTGGGCCTCGTCGAAAACAGTAATAACGTCTTCAGGATCGCGGCCGAGCCAGCGGAAGAACTGTTCGCGGATGTTGGGGTCGAGGATGTGGTGGTAGTTGCAGACCACGAGATCCATCGCCTCCATGCCGTCTTTCAGGAGTTCGTAGCCACAGAGTCCCTCGCGTTCGGCGTAGTCGTAGACCTCCTCGGGGGTGCGGACGTCCGCGGCGAGCCACCCGTAGAACTCCTCGGTGTCGGCGGGGAGGTTGTTGTAGTAGTGTTCGCAGATCGATCCGTCTCGAAGATCGTCGAGTTCGTCCTCGACGGCGTCGAGTTCGTCCATCACCGCGCTCCGGGCCTCGGCGGCGTCCGCTTCGCCCGCCTGGCTCGCGTCGAGCAGGTCGCCCTGGGCCGCTTCGAGTTCACGTTTCTCGCTCTCGGCCTCGACGAGGTTCTTGGTGGTGTCCCGGAGGACCTGACACTCCTCGTAGTCGACCCCGATGTGGCACATCGAGGCCTTGCCCTTGAAGACGGTTGCTTTGAGGGGTTCGTGTTCGTTGATCGCCCGCGCGTCGGCGACGAACTGGCGCATCTGCTGGTGAACGCTGGTCGTGATGACCACCGTCTTGTCCTCCTCGCGGGCGAACTCGAGCGCGGGGACCAGCGCGGAGAGGGTCTTGCCCGTCCCACAGGCTCCCTCGAAGAGCACGTCGCGCTCCTCGTCGAGGGCGTCGTGGATGCGTTCGATGGCCGCGCGCTGATTCTCGTAGGGCGACTCGTAGGGGAAGAATCGCCACGCGCGCTGCGAGTCGGCCGCCACAATAGCGGGAATTCGTACGCGTTCGGGCATAAGGGTTCGTGTGGCGTGGCGAAAGTGGTCCGCTGAGAGGCATGGGTCGGCACTTGTACGTCAGGACCAACCACTATGGCGCGCGCTTGCGACCGGTCCGAACGACAGAGAGGGCCGGTCGCAGACATTGTGCGAGGGATGAGCACCGTAGAGAGCGACCAACGGGAGCGAACGAGGAGCGCAGTCGGTTGGGGAGGCGTGTGGCGGTCGCGGGGCGGTGGCGGAGTGGGGCGGGAGAGTTAGTGGCTGTTCCGCGAACGAGCGGAGCGAGTGAGCGGGCGCGAGGACGACCGTAGGGAGTCCGATGCGCTTTTGATCCACATTTTGCCAGCGAGGCCGCTTCGCGGCCGAGCGCAGCAAAAGGTGGGAGTCTAGGCCTCGGGCTCGATGTAGATCTTCCGCACCTGGGGGTTGGCTTCGCGGAGCGCGTCCTCGATATCGGTGATTCGCTCGTCGATCGTGGTGGTGTCGAGGCGGGGGTCGAACTCGACGTCGCCGGTCACGATGACCTCCTCGGGGCCGAAGTAGACCGTTCTGAAGTCCTCGATCCGGTCGACGCCGGTCCAGCCGGCGACCACGCGCCGGAGTTCGCGTTCCTCGTTCGCGGGCAGGCTCTCGCCCATGAGGAGGCGTTTGTTCTCCCAAGCGAGCGCGAGCGCGAAGCCCATCAGGAGCAGCCCGATCAACAGTGCGGAGACGGCATCGAAGATCGGGTTGCCGGTCACCCGCGAGAGGTAGACCCCGAACAGCGCGATGCCCGCGCCGGCGACGGCGATGGTGTCCTCGGTGAAGGCGGTGAGGGTGGTGACGTCGCTGGTCTTCCGGAACGCCTCGCGGAAGCTCTCCCAGCCGTGCTCCTCGCGCTGGCGCTCCATCTCGAGGTAGGCCTTCCGGAGCGCGTAGGCCTCGAAGAGGATCGCGCCGATGAGGACGGCGTAGTTGACCCAGACGCCGGGGATCTCGACCCCGACCAGCGGGAGGACGGTGGTGCCCTCGCCGGGTGCGTGGGGATGCACGATGGCGTCGTAGCCGTGGCGGGCGCTCTCCCAGCCCGCGATGCCGAACAGGAGCACCGAGACGAGGAAGCTGTAGAAGAACTGGGCCTTCCCGTAGCCGAACGGGTGCTGGCGGTCGGCGTCCTTGCCGGCGTAGCGGATCCCGATGAGGAGGAATATCTGGTTGCCGGTGTCGGAGATCGAGTGGTAGGTCTCCGAGAGCATCGCGGCGCTTCCGGTGATGAGAAAGCCGACGAATTTGAGGATCGCGATGGCGGCGTTGGCGATGAGGGCAGCGATGACAACGGACCTGCTTTCTGCCATGACTCGTGACGCGCGCGTTCGCCAAAAGGCTCTTTCGTAGCGGGGATGACCGGACCGGTCCGGAGCGCGCTACGCCTCGGGCTCGATGTACGCGTTCCGGATCTGTGGGTTGGTCTCCATGAGCGCGTCGTTGATGGCGCTGATGCGGTCGTCGATCGTGGTGGTGTCGAGGTCGCGGTCGAAGGCCACGTCGGCGGCGAGGATGACCTCCTCGGGGCCGAAGTAGACCGTTTTGAAGTCGACGATCCGGTCGACGCCGTTCCAGTCGGCGACGAGCTCACGGAGACGGCGCTCTTCGGACGTCGGGAGGCTCTCGCCGAGGAGGAGACGCTTGTTCTGCCAGGCGAGCGCGGCCGCGAAGCCCATCAGGAGGATCCCGATCACGAGGGCGGCGGCTCCGTCGTACATCACGTTGCCCGTCTGCTCGGTGAGGTAGATCCCGACCATCCCGATCGCCGCCGCGGCGAGCGCGAGCGAGTCCTCGGTCAGCGCGGTCAGCGTCGTCACGTCGCTGGTCTTCTGAAAGGCCTCCCGGAGCCCGCTCCAGTTGTGCTCGTCGATCTGGCGTTTCATCTCGGCGTAGGCCTTCTTCAGTGCGTAGAGCTCGAAGAGGATCGCGAGCGACAGCACGAGGTAGCTGATCTGTGCGCCCGAGAGCGTGACGTCGATCACCGGGAGCGTGGCGTTGCTGATGTGGAAGGTGCTCTCGCCGAAGATCGTCTCGTAGCCCTTCCGCGCGCTCTCGATCCCCGCGACGCCGAACAGGAGCACGGAGACGAGAAAGCTATAGAAGAACTGTGACTTGCCGTAGCCGAAGGGGTGTCGCTGGTCGGCGCGCTTCTTCGAGTACCGGATCCCGATGAGGAGGAAGACCTGGTTGCCGGTGTCGGAGACCGACTGGTAGGTCTCCGAGAGCATCGCGGCGCTCCCGGTGAGGAGATAGCCGATGAATTTCAAAATGGCGATGGCACCGTTGGCGATGAGGGCGGCGACGACGACGGACTTGCTCTCGGCCATTGTCCGTGACGCGCGCCTCCGCACAAAGGCTCTTTCGCCTGCTATCGGCCGCGTCGCCCCTCGCCCCGAACGGCGTTCAGTCGGCGCAGATGTCGACGAAGTTCCGGAGGATCCGGAGCCCCGTCTCGCCCGACTTCTCGGGGTGGAACTGGGTGCCGAAGACCGTCCCCGACTCGTCGGCGACGATGCTCGGGAAGTCGTGGCCGTAGTCGGTGGTGGCGACCACCGCCCCCTGGTCTTCGGGGTCGGCGTAGTAGGAGTGGACGAAGTAGGCGTGCTCCCCGTCGACACCCTCGACCAGCGGGTGGTCGCGCTGGACGTCGAGTTCGTTCCAGCCCATGTGTGGCACCTTCAGGTCGCCGTCGAACCGACGGTTCCGACCGGGGACCAGGTCGAGGCCCTCGACGTCGCCCTCGCCCGCGTGGTCGGCCTCCTCGCTCGTGGTGAGGAGCATCTGCATCCCGAGACAGATCCCGAACACCGGGGTCCCGCTCTCGGCGGCGTCGAGCAACGGTTGGCGGTAGGGGTCGGCGTTCTCGACGCCCTCCCGGAACGCGCCCACGCCGGGGAGGACGATGCCGTCACACTCGGCGAACGCGTCGGGGTCGTCGGTGATCTCGACGGCGGCCCCGGCGCGTTCGAGGCCGCGCGTCACGCTCCGGAGGTTGCCGAGGCCGTAGTCGACCACGACCACGTCGGCCGTCGTGGTTCGCTGTGCTTCGAGGCTCACGGTTGTGCTTCGGACGGTCGGCGCAAAGCGTTTGCGCTAAAACCCGTCGAGTCGCGACTGCCCGCTCCCGCCCTCTCCGCCCGCACCCGCCCCGCCGAACTCCGCCGCCGTCGCGATGGTCCGCCGAAAGGTCTCCTGCTGGCTCGAATCGTAGAGGGTGGCCGCGGGGTGGACACAGACGAGCACCCGGTGGGCCGCCCCGGCGAACCGGACCTCCTCGATGTCCCCGGCTTCCTTCGTCACCGCGACGTCGCGCCCGAGGAGGTGCTGGGAGGGAACTTTTCCAAGGGTAACGACGACCTCGGGGTCGATCCCGCTGATCTCGGTTTCGAGGTAGCCCCGACAGTTGTCGAGTTCCTCGGTGTGCGGGTCGCGGTTCTCGGGCGGGCGACACCGCACGCAGTTGGTGATCCGGACGTCGCGGCGCGCGAGGCCCGCGTCCCGGAGTGCGTCGTCGAGCACGCTCCCGCTCCGGCCCACGAACGGCTCGCCCTCGCGGTCCTCCTGTTCGCCGGGGCCCTCCCCGACGAACACGACTTCGGCGTCTTCGGGCCCGGTGCCGTTCACGATCCGATTTCGAGAATCACAGAGGTCGGGACAGCGCTCGCAGGCCGTCACGTCGAGCCCATTCGTCTCGCCCTCGTCGCTGTCGGCGCTCACACGCCCCACACGCGGAGCGGCGGTTTAATCGCCCGGTTTGCGGACGGATTATTATCGTGGGCCCCCAAACCGAGCCATGCCAAAGTACTCCACCGGCGATTCGAGCGGCGGCGGGGATTCCTGTGAACTCTGTGGGAAGGAGACCGGCGACCTCACGACCGCCACCGTCGCGGGGGCCGAACTCGAACTCTGTCGGGACTGCGTCCCGCACGGCGAGACGACCACGGAGCGGCGGGAATCGGCTCACGACGACCACGAGACCGAGGCCCAGCGCGAGCAGACCAGCCGACGGCGCGCGGCCCAGAACGTCGCGCGGTTCGCCGACGCGGGGATGGGTGACTCCACGCACTGGGAGGAGGAGGGCACGAACTACGACTCCGACCAACTCCCCTACCTCGTGTCGGGCTACGGCGACCGGGCACGCGAGGCGCGCGAGGACGCGGGGCTCGGTGTCGAGGAGCTCGCCGACGAACTCGACCTCGACGCGAACGACGTCCGGGCCGTCGAGGAGGGCGGTGCGGCGCGGGCGGGCGTCGGCGGCTCCGTCGTGGCGGCGCTCGAATCCCGGCTCGACGTGCGCCTCGTCGACGAGTAGCCGAGCGGGTGCTTTTTGCCGGCCCGCCGCCGAGGGCGGGGCATGAACCTCACCGCCGAACAGCGCGCGATCCGGGACACCGTCCGGGAGTTCGCCCGCGAGGAGATCCGCCCGGTCGCAGCGCGCGCCGACCGGGAGGAATCGTTCCCCGAGGACGTCTGGGACGACCTCGCCGACCTCGACCTCACCGGGCTGACGACCCCCGAGGAGTACGGCGGCTTCGACGCGGATTCGGTGACCTACGCGCTGGTGAACGAGGAGCTCGCGGGCGGCACCCTCGCGGTGGCGACCGCGCTCTCGGTCCACTGTCTCGCCACCTCCTGTCTCGCGGAGTTCGGCGACGAGGCCCAGCGCGAGCGCTGGCTCCCCGAGATGAGCGGTGGAAGACCGGTGGGTGCGTTCGCGCTCTCGGAACCCCACGCGGGCTCGAACCCCGCGGCGATGACGACGCAGGCGAAGCCTATCGAGGGATCGGACGGCGAGGTCGAGGAGTACGTCATCGACGGCGAGAAGCAGTGGATCACCAGCGGCGAACGCTCGGGCGTGGTGATTCTCTTCGCGAAGACCGACCGCGATGACGAGAGTACGATCACGCAGTTCGTGGTGCCGAAGGACACCGACGGTCTCGGCGTCGGCAAGAAGGAGGAGAAACTCGGCCTCCGGGCGAGCGACACCACCACCCTGACCTTCGACGACGCGAGGATCCCCGCGGAGAACCGACTCACGGAGGTCGGACGCGGGCTCTCGGCGGCGCTCTCGATCCTGACTGGCGGGCGGATCGCCATCGCCGCCCAGTCCGTCGGGCTCGCACAGCACGCCCTCGACGAGTCGGTCGCGTACGCCGGCGAGCGCGAGCAGTTCGGCGGTCCCATCGGCGACATTCAGACCATCCGCCACAAACTCGCGGAGATGCGAACCGACACCCAGGCCGCACGGCTCCTCGTGCGGGACGCGGCCCGGCGGGCCGACGCGGGCGAGGACTATCGAGAAGCGGCGAGCATGGCGAAGTACGCCGCGAGCGAGACGGCGGTGTCGGTGACGAACGAAGCCGTTCAGATCCACGGCGGCTACGGCTACACCACGGAAGGTGGGGTCGAGCGGCTCTACCGCGACGCCAAGATCCTGCCGATCTACGAGGGGACCTCGGAGATCCAGAAGGACGTCATCGCCCGCGAGGTCCTCGACCGATGACGGATGATCGACTCTTCGACCCCGGCACCGTCGCGATCCCCGCGGACGTCGAGGCGGTCGTCTACGACCTGGATGGCACCCTGGTTCGCCTCGCGGTCGATTGGGCCGAACTCGACACCGAGATCCAGGCTGTCCTGCGAGAGGAAGGTCTCGACCCCGGCGACCGCGACGCGTGGGACCTGCTCGACGTGGCCGAGGCGGCGGGGGTCTCCGGCGTGGAATCGATGATCGCGGCCGCCGAGCGCGACGGCGCACACGCCTCGACCCGGCTCCCGCTCGCCGACAGCATCGACCATGGGCTGCCGACGGGCGTCTGTTCCCTCAACTGCGAGGCGGCCTGCCGGATCGCGCTCGACGCTCACGACCTCGCCCAGCACGTCGACACCGTCGTCGGCCGGGACTCGGTGGCCGAGCGAAAACCCGCACCCGAACCGCTGTTGGCGGCGGTCGAAGGGCTCGACGCCGACCCGGCGCGGACGCTGTTCGTCGGGGACTCGGCGAGCGACGAGACGACCGCCGACCGCGCCGGGACGCGCTTTTCCTACGTCGGCGACGGGCCGACGAACCTCTGAGTCACTCCCTCGTCATCCGGCGGGCGTAGCCGTAGACCGCGAGCGCGACGAGCACCCAGACCACCGCGCCGACCCGGACGGCGAAGGAGACCCGCGACTCCCAGGACGCGAGCGGGGTGCCGACCGAGAGGGCCGCCACGATGGGTGCGCCGACCACGATGGTGAGGACGAACGTGGTCTGCATCACCCAGCCGTAGTCGACCCCCTCGGGGTCGCTGGTCTCGACGAGTTCGGGCACTGGGGGCTCGTCGGGCCGCGAGCGCATAAACCCGTCCGATCGGGCCGGTTTGGATACGTTTACCCCGGCGGCCGGTGGAGGATCCGCCATGCCGACGACAGTCAGGGAGTTCCGGGCGGGCGACGCGCCGCTCACGATGGTGACCGCCTACGACGCGCCGACCGCGGCGGCCTGCGAGGCGGCAGGGGTCGACGCGGTGCTGGTCGGCGACAGCATGGGCAACGCGGCGCTCGGCTACGACTCGACCATCCCCGTGACGGTCGACGAGGTCGCCTCCCGAACCGCCGCGGTCGCTCGCGCGACCGACGAGACGCTCGTGATCGCTGATATGCCCTTCCTGAGCTTCGGGGTGAGCGAGGCCGAGAGCATCGAGAACGCGGGCCGGATGATGAAGGAGGCGAACGCCCACGCCGTCAAACTCGAGAGCGGCCCGCACACCGTTGCCCTCACCGAGCGGCTCGCCGAGCTCGGGGTCCCGGTGATGGCTCACCTCGGGCTCACCCCTCAGAAGGTCAACCAGCTCGGCTACGCCCGTCAGGGAACGTCCGAGGAGGCCGCCCGGGAGATCGCCGACCTCGCGACCGCCCACGCCGACGCGGGCGCGTTCGCGCTGGTGCTCGAACACGTCCCCGCGAACCTCGCGGCACAGGTCACCGCGGAGATCGCGATCCCAACTATCGGCATCGGCGCAGGCCCCGACTGCGACGGACAGGTGCTCGTGGTGAACGACGTGCTCGGGACGAGCGACCGGCTGCCACCGTTCGCCGAGGCGTTCGGCGACGTTAAGCGCGAGATGGACAGTGCACTGTCGGCGTACGTCGAGGCGGTCGAGAGCGGCGCGTTCCCGGCCGAGGAGCACAGCCACGTCGAACGCGACCTCGACGACCTCTACTGAGACCGGTGGAGTGTGCCGTACGGTCGCGAAAAACAGTTCGTGGACGGGTCGAACGGTCGAGCGACGAGCCTGCTCGACCTACGGTCGCGAGAACTCGATCGCCGCGCCCTGCCCGAAGCCGACGCACTCGGTCGCGATCCCGCGGTCGACGTCTCGCTTTGCCATCTCGTGGATCAACGTCACCGGGAGACGCGCGCCGCTCGCCCCGAGCGGGTGGCCGATCGCGATCGCGCCGCCGTTGACGTTGAAGATCTCGTCGTCGATGCCGAGTTCGCGCTGACTGTAGAGGGTCTGGGAGGCGAACGCCTCGTTGAGCTCGACCAGCCCGTAGTCGTCGATCTCCCGGCCGACGCGGTCGAGCAGCCCTCGCGTGGCGGGCACGGGACCGATACCCATCACCTCGGGCTCGACGCCTGCGACGTTATTGCCCCCGACCTCGGCCAGCACGTCGAGCCCGTGGTCGTCGGCGAACGCGCGGCTGGTGATCAGCGTCGCCGCCGCGCCGTCGGAGACCTGCGAGGCGTTGCCCGGCGTCACCGTGCCCTTGGATTTGAAGACGGTGGGGAGGTCGGCGAGCTTCTCGGCGGTGGTTCCCGGTCGGAGCCCCTCGTCGGTGTCGATCGTCTCCTCGCCGTTGTCGACGGGGACGATCTCGTCGTCGAAGCGGCCCTCCTCGGTTGCTTCGACCGCGCGCTGCTGGGAACGGGCCGCGTACTCGTCCTGTGCTTCGCGGGTGACGTCGTAGCGTTCGGCGACCTCCTCGGCGGTCATCCCCATCTGGAGCGCGGCCACGTTGTGGTTCTCGTTGAGCCGCGGGTGCATGTTCTGGGAGTTCTGGCCCATCTTCACCCGGCTCATGCTCTCGACCCCGCCCGCGAGGACGGCGTCGCGCTGGCCCGCCCGGATCGCGTCCGAGGCCGAGATGATCGACTGGGCCGAGGAGGCACACCAGCGGTTGATCGTCGTCGCGGGGACCGACTCGCCCAGATCCGAGAGCAACGAGATGACCCGCGCGACGTTGTTGCCCTGCTCGCCGCGCTGCTGGGCACAACCCCACATCAGGTCGTCGACGTCGTCGCCCGCGAGCCCCGTCTCGGCGAGGATCTCGTTGATCAACGGGATCGAGAGGTCCTCGCTCCGGACCTCCGAGAACACGCCGTCCTCCTTGCCCTGGGCCGTTCGATACGCCGCCACGACCACCGGAGTGGTGTCGGCCATACCCCCGTTTCGGGGCCGAATCCGGTTAAATCCCACCTAAACTCGCCGTTCTTTCATTGTGGTTTACGTGGTCCGAGCCGCGCTTCGACGGTCTTATTCGTTCGGAACTGCTAACGGCCCGGAATGAGCAGTTCGGAACTGGACGTCGTCGAATTTCTCCTCACGACGCACATCTACAACAACGACCGCGACCGCGACCCCGACGACCTCCCGCCGGCCTACCGGCGCGCGCTCTGGGACGGCGGCGGGATCGAGCGCCCGCTCACCGCGAACGAGACCAACGCCCGCGAGGCCACCGGCGTCGGCGACCCGTGGGGGGCGGTCTCGGGGCTGATGTTCACCGACCACGACGACTTCGCGGGCTCGATCACCCTCTCCGAACACGAGATGGCGACCGAGTGGTTCGCCGACCGCGCCGACGCCGACCGGCTGCTGGCGAACCCGACGCTCGCGGCGGCGATCGACGTCGAGGGGGTCGACTACGAGACCGCCCGCGAGGCGAACCGGCCGATGCACGCCGACCGCGTCTGGATCGACAGCCTGCTGGAGGAGTACTTCGACGAGGAGGAGGACGAGGAGATGCTCGACCTCGTGGAGATCCGCGCGCCCGAGGAGGTCGAGATGACCCTCGACGACCTCGTGTTGACCGCGGACCAGAAGAACGAGATCCAGAAGATAATGAAGGCGATCGAACACCGCGACTACCTCGCCCAGATCGGCCTGCGCGAGATCGGGAAGCTCCTCTACGTGGGGCCGCCGGGAACGGGCAAAACCACGACCTCGCGTGCGCTCGCCCACGAACTCGATCTCCCGTTCGTGGAGGTCAAACTCTCGATGGTGACGAGTCAGTATCTCGGCGAGACCGCGAAAAACGTCGAGAAGACCTTCGAGGTCGCCAAACGTCTCTCGCCGTGTATCCTCTTCATCGACGAGTTCGACTTCGTCGCCAAGACCAGGAACTCCGACGAACACGTCGCGCTCAAGCGCGCGGTCAACACCCTCCTGAAGTCGATCGACGAGATCAGCCTGATCAACGACGAGGTGCTCCTCATCGGCGCGACCAACCACCCGGACCAGCTCGACGCGGCGGCGTGGCGGCGCTTCGACGAGATCGTGAACTTCCCGAAGCCCGACTCGCTGATGCGCTCGGACATCCTCCGGATAATCACCCAGGAGATGGAGATCGAGGACTTCGACCCCGAGGCGCTCGCCGCCGACACCGAGGGTCTCACCGGCAGCGACCTCAGACTCGTGCTTCGCGAGGCGGTGCTCGACGCGCTGACCGAGGAGCGAACCGTGCTGACCCAGGCCGACCTCGAAGCCGCGGTCCAGGACTTCGAGGAGCGCGATAGTTTGAAAGACCTCGACATGATCGAGGGCGACCACGACGCGCTCGTGGCCGGTGGCGACATCAGCGCCGACGGCGGCGGTCACGACCACGACGGACACGACCACGATCACAGTCACGACCACGACCACTGAGATGGAGGTCACGCTGCTCGGGACCGGCGACACCACCGGGACCCCGACGGTGGGCTGTGACTGTGAGACCTGCACGGCGGCCCGCGAGCGCGGCGTCGAGCGGAGCCGGTTCTCGGTCCACGTCCGCAACGAGCGAACGGATGAATCGCTCCTGATCGACTGCAGCCCGGACTTCAGACACCAGTTCCTCACGAACGACGTCGCCCTGCCCGACGCCGCCCTGATCACCCACATCCACTTCGACCACGTCGACGGCCTCGGCAACGCCTTCCGGGTGCTCTCGGACCTGCCCGTACACGCCGCGAACGAGACCGACCCGAAGACCGGCGAGAGCGTCGCCGAGGGCGTGGCCGACCGGTACGACTACCTCGACCAGGTCACGGTCCACGGCCACGCCCCCTTCGAGTCGTTCGAGGTCTGTGGCCTCTCGGTGACGCTGGTGCCCGTCGAACACCCGCCGCTCGTCTGTTACGGCGTCGTGATCGAGTCCGCGAACGCGAAGCTCTCCATCACCGGCGACACCAACTTCGGGATCCCCGACGAGTCGCGCGCACGCCTCGCCGACCCCGACCTCCTGCTGGCCGAAGCGATCGTTCCCGCGTCGATGTGCGAGGGCCACCCCGCCGGCGGCGACCACTACGACGAGGAGGGAGTGCCCCGCACGTTCGCCACCAAACACATGACCCGCGAGGGCGCGCTCGCGCTGGCCGACGAACTCGACGCGAGCGAGACGCGACTGGTCCACACCGCCCACTTCTACCCAGTAGAGGAAGCGTTCGAGGAGCCGCTCGCGGTCGACGGCGAGCGTTACGAGCTCTAATCGAAACCCTACGTCGCCGAACTCGACGCCCGGTTCAGGGACCTGACCGCTATCGCGCCGAGCACGAGGTCGAGCGCGAGCAGGATGGCGAGCGACGGGAGCAGGACGTTCCAGACCCCGCCGAACGCCGTGATATCGAGCACCGAGGGGACGTTCTCGCCGAGCATCAGGACGCGCGCGGCGTCGACGCCGTAGGTGATCGGGTTGACCGTCGCGAGGGTTCGGACCCACCCGGGGAGGACGCTCACCGGGAGGAACGCGCTCGACACGAAGAGGAGGGGGAACTGGAGGAGGTTCGCGCCGATGATCGTCGACTCCTGGTCCCGCGTCACGAGCGCCACGATGTTCGAGAAGGCCGTGAACCAGATCGCGAAGACCACCGCCACCACGACGACCCCGACCGCGCCGAGGAACCCGGTTCGGATGTAGCTCCCGAGCGACCCACCGGTGTCGAGCCAGACGAGGAGGTAGCCGAGCCCGAGGATGATGACCGTCTGGATCACGATCCGGACGACCTCGGAGAGCGCCTTCCCGAGGAACATCGCGCCGCGGTTGATCGGCGAGACTAGAACCTTCTCGAACATCCCGTTCTCCATGTCGTCGACCAGCCCGATCCCGGAGCCGGCGGCCGCCACCAGCGCCGACTGGATCACGATCGCCGGCACGAGGTAGGTGACGTAGCTCACGTCCTCGCCGAGCGCCTGCGTCAGCGCGCCGCCGGTGACCTGGCCGAAGACGGCGGTGAAGAGCACGAGGAAGAGGATCGGCTGGACCAGCGAGCCGAAGATCACGAACGGGTTGCGGGTGGTCTTGACGATCCAGCGTTTGAGGTTGATCCAGACGTCCGTGAGGAAGCCGTTGGAGTGGGTGGTCCGGCGGGCGCTTCCGGCGGCTCCTGTCCCGGCTTCGGTGTCGGCCTCGACCGACCCGTCCGCCGCGGTCATCGAGCGGCCCCCGACGCGACGGGTTCGGCCTCGGATCCCTCGTCCGCGTCGTCTGCATCCTCCGCGGGTTCGCCGGTGATGGCGAGGAAGACGTCGTCGAGCGTCGGCGATCGGATGTCGAAGCCGGTCACGGTGAAGCCGGCATCACGGAGCGCCACCAGGAGGTCGGTGCCCGCCCGACGGGCGTTCTCGGCGGCGATCGAGAGGCCGTCCTCGGTGGTCTCGATGGTTCCGTCGGCGAACAGACCGGACTCGTGGGCCACCTCGCGGGCGCGTTCTTTCTGGTCCTCGGTCGCGTCCTCGATGGTGACCTCCAGCACGTCGCCGCCGACCTGGGATTTGAGCGCGTCGGGCGCGTCGGTGGCGACGATCTTGCCGTCTTGGATCACCGAGAGCCGGTCACAGAGTTCGTCGGCCTCTTCGAGGTACTGGGTCGTGAGGAAGACGGTGGTTCCCTGGCGGTTGATCTCCCGGAAGTACTCCCAGAGGCGGATCCGTGCCTTCGGGTCCAGTCCCGTCGTCGGTTCGTCGAGGAAGACCAGCGGCGGTTCGTGAACCAGCGCGGTCGCCACGTCGAGGCGTTTCTTCATCCCGCCCGAGAACTCGCTCGCCTCCTTGTCGGCGACGTCGGCCAGGTCCACGAGGTCGAGGAGTTCGTCGATCCGGTCGGCGCGCTCGGCGCGCGGCACGCCGTAGGCCTCGCAGGCGAAGCGGATGTTCTCGCGCGCGGTGAGTTCCTCGTCGACGCTGGTGTGCTGGGCCATGTAGCCGATCGACTCGCGAACCGACTGGGCCTCGCTCGCCACGTCGAAGCCGTTGACCGTTACGGTCCCGCCAGTCGGGCGCAGCAGGGTCGTGAAGGTCTTGATCGTCGTGGTCTTCCCCGCACCGTTGGGTCCCAGAAAGCCGAAGAACTCGCCCTCGGGCACTTCGAGGTCCACCCCGCGGACCGCCTCGGTGCCGTCGGCGTAGGTGACGACGACGTTCTCGGCATCGATCGCGCTCATGCGAACCGAATGACAGGCAGTGGTTTAAGCGCCGCGCCGGTCCCGCGCGAGGGGGCATCTCGGAGTCGGATCAGCCGGTGAACTGGTGGTACTCCATCCCGGGGTTCTTGAGCTCGTTGTGTTTGCGTTCGAGGTAGGAGTAGACCGCGCCGTGGGGTGCGCCATCCAGAATCATCTCGACCGCGTTCCGGACCACCTCGACGGCCTGCGGGAGGCCGATGATCCCCACCGTCGTGCCGTAGATCACGACCGAAGCGCCCGAGAGCTCCTCCATCAACTGACGGGTCCGGCCGTTCTCGCCGATCAGGCGGCCCTTCTGTCGCGTGAGGTCGTTCTTGTTGCGGGTCGCGGACTCGACGTCGACGATCTGGAGGGTCATCACGTCGTCGTCGAGCAGCGTCAGCGCCTCCTCGGGCGCGAAGCCTCGGCCGATGGCCTTCACGATGTCCGGGCCTTTGAGCCCCTGCACCGGGTCGCCGACGGTCTCGACGCCGACCGAGCCCGTCTCGGAGTCGATATCCAGCCGGATCTCGGCCTCCTCCTCGATCTCGCGCATCGTCGCGCCGCCCTCGCCGATCAGCACGCCGATACGGTCCTGCGGAATCGTCACGTGTTGCATGCGCCCGCTACGGAATAGACGGGTTTCAATTCTTCGCAGCGGGCGAGATGGGCGATCCGAGACGTGCTCGACGAATATCCGTAGCGGGCGAGCGGGTGCGGTGCCGTCACGGACGGCGCGCGCTCGTCGTCCGTGTGCGAACGGCGAGGTCCGAGCGAAGCGAGGACCTCGATGCGAACGGTGAACGAAGTGAGCCGTGAGCCGCAGTGAGCACCGGGCGCGAATCGGCGTGGGATGAGCGGAGCGAGCGTTAGCGAGCGGAGCGAATCGGTTGGGGAGGATCGTGGTGCGTGGTGGGATAGTGTTGGAGTCCGAATACACGCATCGAACAGAAGCGAAATTCTACCTGAATCCCACCCGCGATAGCGCCCGGTCGCGCTCGCTGGCCGTCCGTGAACCATCGACTCATCCCGCTCAGACGTCGCGGTAGTAGACGAACTCCGGATACGTGCGGTCGCCGACCGCCCGGTTGCGTTCGCTGGTTCGCTCGAAGCCGCGGGATTCGTAGAACGACACCCCGACCGTGTTGTCGCCGAGCACCTCCACGCGGAGCCGTGAGACGCCGCGGTCCGAGAGACGGTCGAGCACCTCGTCGAGGAGCGCGGTGCCCGCCCCGCCATCCCAGTGGTCGGGGTCGACGTAGATCGCGTAGAGTTGGCCCTCCTCGTTCGCGGTCGGGGCGGCGCTCGCGTAGCCCACCACCTCCTCGTCGGTCTCGGCGACGAGGTAGACCGTCCGGGCGTTCTCGATGGTGGTCTCGAGCTGGTCGGTCGAATACCAGTCGTCGAGGATGGTCTCGATGACTCGTTCGGCGAGGAAATCGCCGTAGCTCGCCCGCCACGCGGCGTCCGCCACGCGCTGGATCCCGGGGATGTCGTCGGTCGTCGCACTCCGGACGGACGGGTTCATGCCGAAGAAACGACCGCCGAGGTAATCAGTCTTCGCGCGCGGCCGTCACGTGGGCGAGCAACTCCTCGCCCGTGACTTCGAGGCCCTGGCGCGCGAAGAAGTTCGCCACGTTCTCGCAGTCGCGTTCGAGGAACTCCCGACTGTTGGGGTGATGGACCGTCACCGCCTGGCCGAGGTCGATGACCCACAACTGGGAATCGTGGACCACGACGTTGTACTCGGAGAGGTCGCCGTGGACCAGTCCGGCGTCGTAGAGACGGTACATGTACTCCCGGACGACCTCGTAGGCGGTCTCCGGGTTCTCGACCTCGACCTCGCCGAGCCGTCTGGCGCGTACCCCGTCGGCCCCCAAGAACTCCATCACGAGGACGTTTCGCTCGACGGCGATCGGGTTCGGCACTCGAACCCCCGCCGCCTGGGCGCGCTTGAGGTTCGCGAACTCCTTCGTGACCCACGCGAGGACGACCTTCTTCTTCTTGCCGCCGATGTCGTCGAATCGGGGGTCGCCCTCGAGGTAGCGGCGCATCTGGGTGAAGTCGCTCGCGTTGATTCGGTAGATCTTGACCGCCACGTCCGCATCGGGTCCGGCCGCGAGGAAGACGTGGGCCTCCTTGCCGGTGGAGATCGGCCCCCCGAAGGCGTCGACGTGGCCATGGTGGACGAGCCGATAGAGCGCGAGCAGGGTGGCCTCGTCGAAGACGCCGCCCTCGACCTTGAACTGGTCGGCGTCCTTGATCCGTTCCCTGAACTTCGAGAACTCACGGTCGGCGCGGCGGCCGGCGCGGTCGACGTCGGTATCCGAAACGTCGAGGTTCTCCCACTCGTCGCCGGGTTCCTCGGCTCCCTCGCTATCGATCAGGCTGTACTCGTCACTCATCGGCTATTCGACCTCCCGACGGCGTTTTGGTGCGATTGTGGTGCCAGGCAGAACCGAGAGATCGTACCGCGAACGAGGCGAAACCGAGTGAGCGCGATGCCGCCGTGTGAAACCGTTGTGGTCTACGATGAGCTATACGCCTCCCGTGGAGGACGGTCGGTGTGGCTGCGTGTCATAGGAGGAGTTCGGCGGCGAGCGGTTTAAATCCACAGCACGAACCGCGAGGGTTGGAAAGATCGCGGCGAAGCACCACGAGCACCGCGAATCGCTCGGGATGATCGGGATTAAACCCCTCGCGGGGGACGAACCCCTATGTTCGACAAACTCGGCCTCGCCGGTATCGCCGGTGTTCTCTGCTGTCTCGTCGGGATCGGTGTCATCACCTCCGTCGCCCCGGTCGTCGCCGGCGGCCTCGCGCTCGTCCTCGTGGGGCTCGTGCTGGTGGCTCGTGGACTCCTCTCCGGCGTGCTCTCGGCGTTCGGGATGGACGGGCTGTTCTAGCGCCGGACGACGAGAACGTAGACCGCGAGCGCCAGCAGTCCGGGTATCAGCCCGGCGAACAGCAGCGCGCCGACCGCGACGCCGGCCTGCCAGGCGTAGCCGATGCCACGGCGGCTCGCGTCACGGTAGACGACCCACGCGGCGAGCGCACAGCCCACGAGGAGGATCGCGAGCCCCAGCGGGTCGGCCCCGCCCGGCATGCCGGGGATCTGGAGGGGGAGGGACACGACTCACTCGTGGGCGAGCACCGACGAAAGCGTTCCCCTCGACCCGGGCTATCGCCGCACCACGAGGAGATAGATGACCAAGCCGAGCAGTCCGGGGGCGAAACCGAACAGGAAGAGCACGCCAACACCGACGCCCCACTGCCACGCCCACTCACTCCCCTGCTTTTTCGCGTCGCGGTAGACCCATCGGCCGACGAGGCCGAACACCACGACGAGGACGAGCAGGATGACGAGGACCTCTGGACCGCCCGGGATGCCCGGTATCTGAAGCGCGAACATGCTTTTTCAAGTTTCTGAAATCAACAAAAATTTATCGGTGTTGGGTCGAGAATCCCTCGTCGCGGTCTCCACGCGTTCGTCGCCAGTTCGTGGGGTCAGGCCCCCTCGCCACGTTCGGCGCGGTGCTCGCTGATGACTTGGTCGACCATCGACTCGTTTCGCTCCTTCTGCCGTTCGTCGGCGCGCTCGCGCCAACCCTCGATGGCGGCCTCGACCTCGCTCTCGCGGGCGACCGCGAGGTCGTCGAGCTCCTCGATGGTGACCTCGTCGGCGGGCGCAGTGGGTATGTCGTGTTCGAACAGCACCTCGCGGGCGACCTCCGAGAGGCCGCCCTGCTTCAGGACGATACGCGGCTCGCGCTCGGCGAGCGTCTCGGCGGTCGAACGGCCCGCACCGCTCGCGTCCCGGAGGTAACAGACGTCGCCGGTCGTGAGCTCCCAGCGCTCGTCGGCCTCCCTGAGCGCGCTCTTCGTGAACTTCGCGACGGGTTTCACGGGCACGAGCCCCTGTCGTTCCTCGGCGACGTCCGCGAAGTTCGAGTGGTCGAGCCGCCAGAGCTCCTTGAGCCGGTCGAGCTTGGCCTCGATCGCCTCGGTCGCCTCGCGCTGGTCGTCGAGTTCGGTTTCGAGCCGTTCGTTCTCGCGTTCGAGCCGGTCGACCTCGCGGCGTCCGCGTGCCTCGCGGCGCTCCTCGCGCCGGGCTTCGGTGAGCTCGCGTTCGTACTCCGCGATGGTCTCGTCCTTCTCCTCGATGGTGTCGTTCAGTTCCGAGACGTGGTCGTCGAGGCGCTCGACACGCGATTCGAGCCGCTTGATACGGCGCTCCTCGGGGGTGAGCTCGCGGGGTTCGTGCTCGGGTTCGTCCTCGTCGGATTCGTCCTCCTCCGTGAGGTCCGTGAGGACGGCCTCGACGGACTCCTCGCCCGCGACCACGCGCCCGACGACGGTGCCGACGTCGACCCGGGCCGGGACCTTCCGGGCGATGCGCTCGAACCGGCTCTCGTAGTCGTCGAAGGCGAACAGCGCGGCGGCGAGCGCGTCGCGCTCGTGGTCGTTGTCGTAGCCCTCCTCCCTCGTTCGGTGCTGTTTCTCGTCCACGGGCAGGTCGGTCTCGGGGACCCAGCCCGCCGCCGAGAAGCTCCGCCGGATCTTCTCGACCGTGGAGGGCATCCGCTCGACGTCGGCGGCCACCACCACCGGCCGGCCGCGCTCGATGATCCACTCGATGACCTGGGCGGTATCGGCGGTTCGGGTGCTGAGGACGTCGAGCACGCCGCCGTCGAGTCCCACGATGGCGACCGCGGTAGTAGTACCAGGATCGATCCCCACCACGACGTGGTCGCGGCGCTTCGCGAGCGGCTCGAAGACGATGCCGTCACGGCGCACCCGCTGGATCTCGGTTCGGGTGTCGCCCGCGCGGTTCCGCGACACTGGGATGTCCGAGGGCCGGGCTTCCACGGTGAAGACCGCGTTCGAGTACCCACCGTACTTCTCGGTCTCGTCCATCTCGTAGTCGAGTCCCGCGTCGTCGAGCGCGGAGGCGACCTCGCGGGCGCGGCGCTTCACCGAGCCGTGGATCCGGCGGGTGAACCGGTCCGCGGACCACCCACCGCTACCGGTCGAACGCCCGCGCGAGACCTTCACCTCGGTGGTGTCGGTGAAGGCGGAGACCTCGTAGCCGACGTTCGCGGCGGCGAGGCGGGCGGCGGCCTCGGCCTCCTTCATCGGCTTCTTCCCGTACGGAACCCCGTGGCGGTTCGCCACCCGCGAGAGGGGTTCGGGCTGCTGGTCGCCGGTGACCTGGACCAGCCGTGTCTCGTCGGGAAGGCTCCCCAGGAACCGGACGAGGGCGTCCTTGTCCGCGGCGAGTTCGTAGACGTTGTCGGTGGCGACGATGGCCGGCTCCTCGCGGTCGATGAGCCGCCGGAGCTTCCGGTAGGAGACCACGTCGCGGTCGAAGTTCTCGCCGTCGAAGGCGACCACGGCGTAGGAGGGCGCGTCGCCACGGACGTCGCCGCTCTGGATGTCGACGCCGAACACCACCGCATCGAGCGCGCTGATGCGACTGCTCACGGGAAGCGGTAGGCGGGTCTCGGGCTTAAAACCACGGCAGGCGCTCACACCACCCGGTACGCGACGTCACGACGAGGTCGACAGCAGCGACCGCACCGCCCGCTCGTCGTCTCCGACCCGCTCCCGAAGGGCTTCGGGGTCGGTCTCGTCGTCGGCGGCGACGAGGGAGGTCCGCCCGCGCTGGTTACCGTAGGAGCAGTGAAAGTCGTAGACGAAACCGAGAACCGTCGTGTCGGTCGGGATCTCGTCGGATTCGTGGAGGAACGCGACCTGTTCGCGGACGTTGTACTCTACGAGTCGGTCGATCACGTCATCGCCATCGGCGACCGGTCCCGAGAGTGCGTCCTCGACGACGGGAACTAACGGTTCGACGCGCCGCCGGATACCCCACTCCGCGGGAAGCCCCCCACCGGTAGCGGCCTCGTAGGCCGCGGTGACCGCGCCACAGCCGGTGTGTCCCACCACCACGGCGGTTCGGGTGCCCGTGTTGGCGACCGGGTAGAGCAGGTTACCGTCCACGGAATCGGTGTCGGCGAGGTCCCACGCGACGTTGCCGATGTTCGAGGGGGTGAACAGCCAGCCGGGCTCCGTGACGTTCCACATTCCCTCCTGTGAGACCCGCGAGTCGGCACAACAGAGCGAGACGACTGGAGGTTTCTGGCCGTCGAGCACGTCTTCGAAGTGACCTTCCGGAAGGCCGTCCGCGTGGGCACGGTTGCGGGCCAGCAGGTCGGAGACGGTCGCGTTCGGCATACGGGCCGAACATCGCGGGGGGTCTTAGTCGTGCGCCTCGGGATAGGGCACTTCGACCCGGTCGCCGTCGTCGGGGAAGAACGCCGACCCGAACACCTCGCGCGCCTCGGCTTCGAGCCGGTCGGCCTCGCCCGCGTAGCGCGAGGAGAGGTGGGTGAGCGCGAGGCGTTTCGCGTCCGCGCGTTTGGCGAGCTCGGCGGCCTGTCGGGCGGTCGAGTGACCCGTCGAGCCGGCGCGCTCGGTCCGGTCCTCGGCGAACGTCGCCTCGTGGATCAGGAGGTCCGCCTCCGTCGCGGCCTCGACGGTCGCGCCGGCCGGGCGGGTGTCGCCGGTGTAGACCAGTGTTCGTCCGGGCCGCTCCGGTCCCACGACCTGCTCCGGGTCGACGGTCGTTCCGTCCTCGGCCTCGACCGTCTCGCCGCGGTGGAGCCGCGAGAACTTCGGGCCCTCGGGAACCCCGAGTTCGACCGCGCGCTCGCGGTCGAACCGACCTCGGCGGTCGTCCTCGACAAGCGCGTAGCCCACCGACTGCGTTCGGTGGTCGGTCTCGAAGGCGCGAACCTCGTAGTCGTCGTTCCGGAGGACGGTCGCGCCGGGATGAGCCTCGTGAACCCGAACGGGGTAGCCCGGTCGCGCGCCGGTGACGCCGACGAGGTTCTCGACAGCGCGCTTGGTCCCCGGCGGGGTGTGGACCGCGAGCGGCTCCTCGCGGTCGTTGAAGTCGAAGGTCTGCGTGAGGCCGGGGAGCCCGAGCACGTGGTCGCCGTGGAGGTGGGTGAGGAAGACGTGTGAAATGCCGAAGCCGGTGGAAAAGCGCATCATCTGGCGCTGGGTGCCCTCGCCGCAGTCGAAGAGAAATCGCTCGCCCTCGCGCCGGACGAACACGGCGCTGGTGTTGCGCCGGGTCGTCGGAACCGCACCGCTCGTCCCGAGGAACGTCGCTTCCAGACTCATTGGGCGAATTTCCAACTCACATCGCTTGAAACTGTCGTCTTCCCGGTGAAAACCGATCGAGTTCGTGCCCGAAACCGACGCGTCGGTTTCGACGGCGAGTGAAACCACCACAAAGCTCATTACGGAGACCCGAAAAGTCGCGGATGGGACGAGGCATACTCCCGCCCGAGGACCGGTTCGCAAGGGGCAACCCGTTGCGTGGCATCACCCGTCCTCGGGGTTTTCAGACCCCGTTCGTTCGAGCGGCGGTGCTACACGGGCTCCGGCGTGCTCGGAAACCGCGACTCCACCACCGCGAACGCGAGCGTGCTCACCAGCCCGAGGAGCGTGCCGGCGGTGAGCGCGATCGCCGTGTACGACAGTCCGACCTCGCCGAGCAGGAAGCCGCTCACGGCGTGGAGGACGGCCGCGATGGCGACGACGTAGACCGGCGCGTTGAGGTAGCGCCACCGGAACCGCTCGGCGAGGTAGGTGTCCGTGATCCGGCCGAGGCTGCTGGTGACGCCCGCCGCGGCGACCCACGGCACCGACCCCACGGTGAACGCCGCGAGGACCTCGACCGCGTTGACGGTGGTGTGGGCGTCGAGCGTTCCCAACCCGCGAACCACGCTGACCGCGACCAGCGCGACCGCCACCACGGTCGTGATCACCATCACGCGACCGGCGTAGAGCCCGCGCCGTGCCCGCGCGACGCCCTCGTCGATGACGCGTTCGAGGCCCAGCCCGCGAAAGAGGACGTAGAGACCCAACAGCGCGGAGAGCACCCCGAAGACGGCCGCGCCGGGGACGCCGAGCTGGGCGGCGGTCTCGGCGAGCGGGTAGATCAACAGGAGGATCCCGAGCGGGACGAGGATCGTCCCGCGCGTCTCGGGGTCGTCGAGCACCTGCTTCATCGTGTAGTACATCGATTCGAGGTTCTGAGCCTGGCGGACCACCACGCGCCGGACGCCGTCGATCGGCAGCCGTGATCGGATCACGGGGATCACCGACTCGTCCTGGGCTCCGTCGGTGACCACCACCGCCCGGATCTCCTCGGCCGTGGCGAGCCCCGCGAGGATCTGGTCGATCTCGTTGCCGACCTTTCGGTTCGCCGCGACCCCGCCGCTCTCGACACCCGTGACCGCCGCGACCTCGACCTGCTCGTCGCCGATCTCGTCGTGGATGTGGAGCCCCTCGAAGAGGACGTTCGAATCGGAGTCCTCCGGGTCGGCGGTGGCGAGCGCGACCGCGGCGTGCTCGACCCGCTCGCGACCCACGACGGGCGTCTCGACGCCGGCCTTCCGCCCGAGGTCGTCGTCGAGGTCGATACACAGCACGAGCAGCATTGGGCGACGGTAGGCGAGTAGCTCTTATGTGCCTTTGGGGGTCGTTGGCGGTCGAGACGTGTTTCAGACGGTTTTTGAGGCTCGGACGAATAGGAGGGACAGACAATGATCTCGAAGGGCTGTGAACAGTGCGCCAAGGGGGGCAAGATGGTGCTCTTCGTCTACGGCTACTGCGACCAGCGCGACTGTTTTTACTGCCCACTCGGCGAGAACCGGAAGAACGTCACTCAGACCTACGCCAACGAGCGCGAGGTCGAATCGGACTCGGACATCCTCGAAGAGGCCCACAAGATGGACGCGCTCGGGACGTCTATTACTGGTGGCGAACCCCAGGAAGCGATGGAGAAGACCTGTCGCTACCTCCGCCTCCTCAAAGAGGAGTTCGGCGAGGACCATCACACCCACCTCTACACGGGGATCACGGGTGGACGGGAGAACATGCGCCGACTCTCGGAAGCGGGCCTCGACGAGATCCGCTTCCACCCGCCGTTCGAGCAGTGGGGCGATCTTCACGGCACCGAGTGGGAGGAGATCCTCTACATCGCCCGCGAGGAGGGCCTCACCCCCGCGTTCGAGATACCGGGCATCCGTGCCGAGCAGGAGTTCCTCGACTTCCTCGACGAGGGCGCGGCGGACTTCTGCAACATCAACGAGTTCGAGATGAGCGACGGCAACTACCGACGAATGCAGGAACAGGGCTTCGAACTCCGCGAGGGCCACATGAGCGCCGTCGAGGGGAGCCACGACATCCTCGAAGCGATGGGCGACCACGAGAAGGTCTACTTCTGTACGTCGGTGTTTAAGGACGCCGCCCAGCACCGCAACCGCCTCAAACGGATGGCCGAGACCATCCGGCGGGAGTTCGACGAGGTCACCGACGACGGCACCCTCGTCTACGGGAAGGCCTGGGAGACGGCCGAGAAGCTCGCCCAACTCGGCGTGCCCGAGGAGTTCTACATCGAGAAATCCGACCACGTCGAACTCGCGTGGTGGCTGCTTGAGGAGATGGTCGAGGACGGCGAGGTCGGCAAGGGCGAGATCGTCGAGCAGTACCCGACCGCGGACGGGACCGTCGTCGAGCGGACGCCGCTGGCCTGATCAGCCCCAGCCGAACCGCTCGATCTGATTGACTTCGTCCGATGAGAGTTGGCTGAAGAGGTCATCCACCAGTTCCGATTCGAGGGAGAACGTCATCTGCGAGTTGTCGTATCTTGCAAAGAGTTCTCGTCCATCATCGTCATAGAAGACCGAACTGATGAGTCCGCCACCGAACAGCCGAAGCACCGCATCGAGGACCGCCTCCGATGCGTCGACAGTACCTTCGAGCCACGTACCGCGGAAGCCGTGCCGTTCGAATCCAAGGCCGGTTTCGGTCTTTAGTCGCTCGAACGCCTCGGATTCGGCCCCAATCGAAAGGGAAGCACGGTTGAGGTGCGCCTAAAACTGAAAGGTAGTTGATATGTGTCTCGGTCTCCTTCCGTCGGTATGGAACCGGACCTCCTGGCGGGGCTCACCCTGGTCTTCGTCGCGGGGCTCCTCACCGCGCTCGCGACGGGCCTCGGCGCGGTGCCCTTCTTCTTCGTCGACGACGTGAGCGACCGGACCAACGTCGTGCTCTGGGGGCTCGCCTCGGGGATCATGGTCTCGGCGTCGACGTTCGGGCTGGTCTTCGAGGGCCTCGCGCAGGGCACGCCCGCCGAACTCGCGCTCGGGCTCCTCGCGGGGGTGGCGCTCGTGGTCGTGAGCCAGCGCGTGCTCTCGGACATCGAGGTCCACCCGCGTCACTACGAGGAGGCCGACTACCGGAAGCTCCTGCTCATCCTCGGGGTGCTCACGGTCCACAGCTTCCCGGAGGGGGTCGCGGTCGGCGTCTCGTTCGCCGACCTCGACCTCGGGGGTGGGGTCTCGCTCTTCGGGCTCACGGTGCCGGTGCTCGCGGTCTTCATGACGGTCGCCATCTCGATCCACAACGTGCCGGAGGGCGTCGCGGTCTCGATACCGCTCCGGTCGATGGGCGTCTCGAACCCCCGGATGGTGTGGTGGGCGGTGTTTTCGAGCCTCCCCCAGCCCGTCGGCGCGGTGGTCGCCTTCTACTTCGTCCGGATCGCGCGCGACCTCCTCGCGGTCGGGTTCGGTTTCGCCGCCGGCGCGATGGTCTACCTCGTGCTCGCGGACTTCATCCCCGAAGCCCGCGAGATAGGGGCAGGGCTGCCGGGCGGCGGTCGTCGGGAGCTGGCGTTCGGGCTGGCCGTCGGCGTGCTCGTCATGCTCCCGCTGGCGGTCGTCTGAGGCGAGCCGCGTCGGTGAGAAGCAACCAAAAGGACAAAGATATAAGCCGAGGCGGGATAGGACTGCCACCATGAGCAAGAAGTCCAAGGCGAAGAAGAAGCGCCTCGGCAAACTCGAGCGGCAGAACAGTCGCGTGCCGGCGTGGGTCATCATGAAGACCGACCGCGACACGATGCGCAACCCGAAGCGACGCAACTGGCGGCGCTCGGACACCGACGAATGAGCGCCGACGACTTCGAGGAGCGCGTCGTGACGGTGCCGCTCCGCAAGGTCAAGGCCGGGCCCAAACACGAGGGTGCCGACCGCGCCATGACGCTGATCCGCGACCACCTCGCCCAGCACTTCAAGGCCGACCCCGACGCCGTGCGCCTCGACCCCTCGATCAACGAGGCGGTCTGGTCGCGCGGCCGGAAGAAGCCCCCGAGTAAGCTCCGGGTGCGCGCGGCTCGATTCGAGGAGGAAGGCGAGCGGGTCGTCGAAGCAGAACACGCGGAATAACGTGCTCCGCGCGGCCTTTTCCGGTTCGGCGTACGTCGGGGTCTTCGCGAGCGCCACCGACGACTGCCTCCTCGTCAGACCCGACGCCGAGGACGACTTCGCTGCGGAACTCGCCGACGAGCTCGGCGTCTCGCCAGTGAAGACCACCGTCGCCGGCTCCGGGACCGTCGGCGCGCTCGTCACCGGCAACTCGAACGGACTGCTCGCGAGCGAACGCATCACCGACGCCGAACGCGAGCGGATCGCCGACGCGACCGACCTCCCCGTCGCGACGCTCCCCGGTCGGATCAACGCCGCCGGCAACGTCGTGCTGGTCAACGATTCGGGGGCCTACCTCCACCCCGACCTCCCGGACGAGGCCGTCGCGACCGTCGAGGAACACCTCGGGGTCCCGGCCGAGCGCGGCGCGCTCGCGGACGTTCGCACGGTGGGCACTGCGGCGGTCGCCACCGACCGAGGTGTCCTCTGTCACCCTAATTCTACGGACGAGGAACTCGACTACCTCGAAGACCTCCTCGGCGTGCCCGCGGATATCGGCACCGTCAACTACGGCGCGCCGCTCGTCGGATCGGGGCTGCTCGCCAACGAGAACGGCTACGTCGTCGGGCGGGACAGCACGGGGCCCGAGCTCGGTCGTATCGAGGACGCGCTCGGCTACATCGACGGCTGAGACCGCGCGAGTCCCGACGGCTCGACCGTCGTCCGACGAGAGGACAAGGTTCTTCCGACGTGCTCACCCAGCCCCGGGTATGGATACGTTCGTTGCTACGTTCGGGATCGGAGTCGAAGCACGCGCCACGGAGGGCGGCCGATGAGCCTCGGTGGTGGCGGCGGTGGCGGTCAGCTCGAACAGCTCTCCCAGGAGCTCGACGTGCTCGAACAGCAAAAGGAGGCGATGGAGGCCGAGATCGAGGGCTTCCGTGACGAACAATCGGAGATCGACGAGGCCACCGAGGCGCTCGACGCGCTCGAAAGCGGCTCGACGGTCCAGGTCCCGCTCGGCGGCGACGCCTACGTCCGTGCCGAGATCCAGGACCTCGACGAGACGGTCGTGAGCCTCGGCGGCGGCTACGCGGCCGAGCAGGACGAGGCGGGTGCGGTCGAGACCCTCGAACGCAAACGCGAGGCGCTCGACGACCGGATCTCCGAGGTCGAAGCGGAGATCGAGGAGGTCGAGTCCGAACGCGAGGAGCTCGAACAGCAGGCCCAGCAGCTCCAACAACAGCAGATGCAACAGCTCCAGGGACAGATGGGTGGCCTGGGCGGGGAATCGGACGACGAATAGGCGATGTTCGACGGACTCAAGGACCGGCTCAGCAGCTTCCGGGACGACGCCGAGGAGGAGATCGACGACGCGGCGGCGGAGGCCGACGAGACCGACGAAACGGCAGCCGCGGCCGAACCCGACGAAACGGTCGTGGAGTCCGAAACGACGACCACCGAATCGGAGGCGGCTCCCGAACCGTCGGTCGAGGACGAACCCACGCTCGACGGGGCCGAACCGGAGGCAGCCGAGGACGAGCCGTCGCCGCTCGGGGCGGATACGGACACCGATCCTTCGGGTTCCGCCGGCCTCGACGACCCTGCTGGATCCGTCGACTCCGGCGACTCGACGGGTTCGGAGTCGGCCGACGACCCCGCCGAACCCATCGAAGCGTCGGCGGACGAGCCGACCGCGTCCACCGTGGAGACGAACGAGTCGGACGCCGCTGCAGCCGAACCGGTCGAGGAGACGCCGGCGACAGAGGCGGCCGAGACGACGGACACCGAGACGGACGACGACCAGCCCGAGCGTCGGCGGACCCGGCTGAACCGGCCGACGACGGTTCCGGACGAGGAGGAATCGGAGAACGAGAACCTCGGGTTCGGGACGCGCGCGAAGCTGTTCGCCACCGGCCAGTCGCTGATCGAGGCCGCCGAACTCGAGGGTCCGCTGTTCGAGCTGGAGATGGCGCTGCTCGAGAGCGACGTCGAGATGACGGTGACGGAGGCGATCCTCGACCGGCTCCGCGAGGAGCTCACCGGCGCGACGCGCGCCCAGGTCAAGGGCACGGGGACGGTGGTCGAGGAGGCGCTCGCCGAGTCCCTTCGAGAAGTGATCAGCGTCGGCCAGTTCGACTTCGACCAGCGGATCGCCGAGGCCGACAAACCCGTGACGATAGTGTTCACGGGGGTCAACGGGGTCGGAAAGACCACCTCGATCGCGAAGCTCGCGCGCTACTTCGAGGAACGCGGCCTCTCGACCGTGCTCGCGAACGGCGACACCTACCGGGCGGGCGCGAACCAGCAGTTGGCCGAACACGCCGAGAACTTGGGGAAGAAGGTCATCGCCCACGACCAGGGCTCGGACCCGGCGGCGGTGCTCTACGACGCCGTCGAGTACGCCGAGGCCCACGACATCGACGTCGTGCTCGGGGACACCGCGGGTCGACTCCACACCTCGAACGACCTGATGGCCCAGCTCGAGAAGATCGACCGCGTCGTGGATCCGGACATGACGATCTTCGTCGACGAGGCCGTCGCAGGCCAGGACGCCACCAACCGCGCCCGGGAGTTCGACGACGCCGCGACGATCGACGGCGCGATCCTCGCGAAGGCCGACGCCGATTCGCAGGGTGGAGCCGCGATCTCGATCGCCCACGTCACCGGCAAGCCGGTGTTGTTCCTGGGCACCGGCCAGGGCTACGACGACATCGAGCGGTTCGAACCCGACGTGCTCGTCGACCGACTCCTCGGCGACGACGACTGAGGTGTACCGCCCGGGCCACGTCGGCGTCGGGTTGCTGTGCTACGCGCCGGTCAGCTACTTCCTGCTTTCTGCGGGTCGGGTCGCGCTGGCCGTCGCGGGGTTCGTCGTCGTGGTCTGGTTCGCGATGGTGCCCGACCTCGATATGCGGACCCGGTTGCTCACCCACCGGGGTGCGACCCACACGCTGGCGTTCGCCATTCTCTTCGGGCTCGCTTGCGGCGCGGGCGGCTGGGTTCTCGGGACGCGACTCGTCGGGTTCGGGCCACGCCTCCTCGCGGGCTTCGGTGGTTTCCTCGGCGCGTTGGTCGTCCTCGCCCACCTGTTCGCGGACTGGCTGACGCCGATGGGGATCGCCCCGTTCTGGCCGGTCTCGTCGCGGCGCTACTCGCTCGGTCTCGTGACCGCCGCGAACGGGGGTGCGAACGCCCTCCTTCTCCTCCTCGGTGCCGGTTCGACCGCCGTCGTCCTTCGTCTCGTTGGGCTGATCTGAGACCGAACGGTCGATTCTCGTCGCCGGAATCGGAAGACATACGCGTACGAGCCACGAAACCGACTGTATGAGCGGTTCGCTCCCGAGCGGATATCTCGACCAGTCGACCCTCCGGGACTGGATCGACACCGACGAACTGCCCGCGTGGGCGGTCGAGCAGTACGAAACCTTTCGGGCGACGATGCTCGACACCGACGCGCCCTTTCCCTGTTACTTCGGGTCGAGAGCGAGGCGACCGGGATGGCGCGCTACGCGTTCTGCGAATCGACGACGGACGAGGACGCACTCACGGAACTCCGGGAGACGCTGTACGAGTACGCGAAGACCTTCGATTCCTTGGGTGAACGCGTCTCGCTCGTGGTCTTCTTCGCGCCGCCCGAAACCCCGCTGACCGAAGCCGAGTACGGCGAGCGACTCTGGGGGGTGCTGCAGTACCTCCACGACACCGACCCGGAGCCGTGGCCCTACGAGATCCCGGCCGACCCCGACGACCCCCACTGGGAGTTCTGCTTCGGCGGAGTGGCGATGTTCCCGACGGCGCGCGCGCCGTTCTACGAGGAGCGCCGGAGCCGCCACAACCCGCACGGGCTAGAGATCACCTTCCAGCCGCGGGCGATCTTCGAGGGGATCACCGGCGACACCGCGGCGGGCCGGCGGGCGCGCGAGGTCATCCGCGAGCGTGCCGACGAGTACGACGCGGTCTGTCCCCACGCCGACCTCGGCGACTGGGGGAATCCCGACGACCGCGAGTGGAAACAGTACCTCCTGCCCGAGGCCGCCGGGGAGAGTCACGAGGTCTGTCCACTCGAAATCACGAAACCATGAGCCACGAGACGCTTCCCGACGACGCCGTCCTCCTCGTGGTCGACGTCCAGCAGGGGTTCGAGGAACCGGGCTGGGGCGAGCGGAACAACCCCGACTGCGAGAAGCGTATCGGCGGCCTCCTCGCCACGTGGCGACGGTCCGAGCGCCCGGTGATCCACGTCCGGCACTGCTCGACCGAACCCGACTCGCCCCTCCGGCCCGAGAGACCTGGGAACGCGTTCAAGTCCGTGGCCGAACCCGAGGCTGGCGAGCCAGCGGTCGAGAAGTCGGTCAACAGCGCGTTCGTCGGGACCGACCTCGAAGCCCGACTCCGGGAGGCGGGCTACGACACCCTCGTGGTCGTGGGCCTCACGACCGACCACTGTGTCTCGACCACCGTCCGGATGGCCGCGAACCTCGGCTTTCGGGTGGTCGTGGTGGCCGACGCGACCGCGACCCACGAGCGGGTCGGCTACGACGGTGCGACCTACGATGCCGAGCAGAGCCACCGCCTCGCGCTCGCCCACCTCAACGGCGAGTTCGCGACGATTGTAGAGGCCGACGCGTTGCTGTAGCGGTCGGCGCGCGCTCGCGATCGGTCCGAACGACAGTGAGGGCCGATCGCGGACATTGTGCGAGGGATGAGCACCGCAGCGAGTGAAACGAGCGAGGAGCGCAGTCGGTTGGGGAGGCGTGTGGACGGTGTGGGGCGGTGGCGGGAGTGTTAGTGATTGTACCGCGAACGAGGCCGGAGGCCGAGTGAGCGGCCTTTTTAGTCCACCGGAGGACGCTTCGCGTCCTCCGAGCCTTGCTTCGCTACGCTCAGCAAGACAGGTTTTCCTTCGTCGGGTGGCCTCCCGCTGGTCGGCCACCACTCCTCGAAAAAAGTGGGTGTCCAGAAGGGCTTTAGGAACCACACGGCGTAGTGGTGGCAAATGGTACTCGACGACCTCGGGAGTTCCCTCCGGGGAACCCTCAACCGACTCCAGGGCAAGACCCGCCTCGACGCCGACGACGTCGAGGAGGTCGTCCGGGAGATCCAGCGCTCGCTGATCCAAGCCGACGTCGAGATCAGCCTCGTGATGGACCTCTCCGACCGGATCGAGGACCGTGCGCTCAACGAGGAACCGCCAGGGGGGACGACGGCTCGGGACTTCGTCCTCCGGATCGTCTACGAGGAGATGGTCGATCTCGTCGGGGAGAGCACGGATCTCCCGCTCGAATCCCAGACCATCCTGCTCGCGGGGCTCCAGGGCTCGGGGAAGACCACCACCGCCGCGAAGATGGCGTGGTGGTTCTCGAAGAAGGGCCTCCGGCCCGCCGTCATCCAGACCGACACCTTCCGGCCGGGGGCCTACGACCAGTCGAAGCAGATGGCCGAACGCGCGGAGGTCACCTTCTACGGCGACCCCGATAGCGACGACCCGGTCGAGATCGCCCGCGAGGGACTCGAAGCCGCCGACGAAGCCGAGGTCAAGATCGTCGATACCGCGGGACGGCACGCGCTCGAAGACGACCTGATCGACGAGATCCGCGCGATCGACGACGTCGTCGAACCCGACCGGAGTTTGCTGGTGATGGACGCCGCGATCGGGCAGGGGGCGAAGGACCAGGCCCGGCGCTTCGAGGACGCCATCGGTATCGATGGCGTGGTCATCACCAAGCTCGACGGGACCGCGAAAGGTGGTGGGGCCTTGACCGCCGTCAACGAGACCGACTCCTCGATCGCGTTTCTGGGAACCGGCGAGACGGTACAGGACGTCGAGCGGTTCGAGCCCAACGGCTTCATCTCCCGACTGCTCGGGATGGGCGACCTCAAGCAGCTCGCCGAGCGGGTCGAGCGCGCGATGGAGACCACCGACGACGAGGAGGACTGGGACCCCGAGGACATCCTCCAGGGCCAGTTCACCCTGAAGGACATGCGCCACCAGATGGACGCGATGAACAAGATGGGGCCACTCGACCAGGTCCTCGATATGATCCCTGGACTCGGGGGCGGGCTGAAGGACCAGCTCCCCGACGACGCGATGGACGTCACCCAGGACCGAATGCGGAGCTTCGACGTCGTGATGGACTCGATGACGGATTCGGAGCTCGAAAATCCCCGTTCGGTGGGCGCGAGCCAGACCCGCCGGATCGCCCGCGGGAGCGGCCAGCCCGAAGAACGCGTTCGGGAACTCCTCGAACAACACCGGATGATGGAACGCACCCTGAAGCAGTTCCAGGGGATGGGCGACGCCGACATGCAGCGGATGATGAAGCGGATGGAGCAGGGCGACGGCGGCGGTGGCGGCATGGGCGGGATGGGTGGCATGGGCGGCGGTGGCGGCCCGTTCGGCTGAGGCGGTAGCCAACGGAACGAGTTTTTACCGCTGGCGGCGGTTCTCTCGGGTGATGAGTATCGTCGAGGTCGCGCGCGAGGCCTACCGTGAGGCGCTGCCGGCGCTGTCGGCGAGCCTGGTCGGTGGCCTCGTCGCGGGCGTCGTCCTCGGCGGGATGCGGACCGAACTCCGGATGATCGACGGGCTCTTGGTGCTCGTGCCGGCGCTGCTCGCCACCCGGGGGAACGTCTACGGCTCGTTCGGCGCGCGGCTCGCCACCGCGCTCCACCAGGGGTTGATCGAACCCCGGGTCGGGGCCGGCGACGACCGCCTCGTCGCGGCCATCGTGGCCGCGATAACGAACGGGCTGATGGTGAGCAGTTTCGCTGCCGTCGCGGCCTACGTCATCCTCGGGGTCCTCGGTCGGCCCTCGGCCCCCGTCACCACTCTGGTCGGCGTCGCCGTCATCGCGGGGCTCCTCTCGGGCGCGGTGCTGACGACGGCGGTGGTCGTCGTGGTGTTCGCGGGCTATCGGCGTGGCTACAACCCCGACACCATCGTCGGCCCGGTGGTGACGACGACGGGCGACGTCTTCGGCCTCGTCTTCCTCCTGCTCGCGGCCCGGATCGTGCTCGCGCTCGGCGGGGGTGGGGGCTGAGTGCCGACCGAGTGGACCGTTCGGGCGATAACTCGCGCCACGGTGCCGGTGCTCGTGGTGCTCGCGCTGGTCGAACTCGGCAGCGGGCTGGTCCTCGACTCGTTTCAGGCCACCCTCCTCCGGTATCCCTCGCTGCTCGTGCTCGTACCGGTCACCATCGGCACCGCGGGCAACCTCGGGAGCGTGCTCGCCGCGCGACTCTCGACGGCCTTCCACCTCGGGCGGCTCTCCTTCTCGCCGACGGACGAGACCCTCGCGGGCAACGCGCTCGCCACCGTCGGGCTCTCGCTCACCATGTTTCCGGCCGTGGGTGCCGGCGCGTGGCTCCTCTCCGAACTCCTCTCGGGCACCGCGCTCTCGTTGGTCACGGTTCTCGTGGTCGCGACCACGAGCGGGGCCGTGCTCGCGGTACTCGCGGTGTTCGTCACCGTGGTCGCGACCTACCTCGCCTACCGATTCAGCCTCGACCCCGACGACGTCGTGATCCCGGTCGTGACGAACGTCTCCGACGTTCTGGGTGTCTTGGTGCTGTTCGCGGTCGTCCAGGTCGTGGTCTGAGCGACCGATCCCGCGGCGTTCCCTGCCGGTTCCATCGGTTTCAGCACGTCCTCGGGAGTGGGTGAGCCGTGAAAGCGACCGTGCCGCTGGTCTGTCTCCTCGTCGTACTCGCCGGCTGTAGCGGACTCACGGGCCCGACGAGTCCCGGATCCGCCGGGTCGACGTCGGGCTCGGCCGACGGGAGCTCGTGGACTGTCACGGTCACCGACGTGATCGACGGCGACACGATGGACGTGCGTTTCGCGAACGGCACGGCCGACACCGTTCGGCTCCTCGGGGTCGATACACCCGAGGTCTACGGCGAGAACACGCCCGACGAGTTCGAGGGGGTCCCCGACACCGAGGCCGGCGCGGACTGGCTTCACGGCTGGGGCGAGAACGCGAGCGCGTTCGCCGCCGACGAACTCGACGGTCGGCAGGTCACGGTCGCGCTCGACCCGGCCGCCGACACCCGCGGGAGCTACGGCCGATTGTTGGTCTACGTCCGCGTCGACGGGCAACCGTTCAACCGACAGCTCCTCGTCCGGGGTTACGCCCGGTTCTACGACGCGCCGCTGACGCGCACCGATGCGTTCGAACGGGCCGAGACGCGTGCCCAGCGCAACGGAACCGGTCTCTGGGGGTACGGAGCCGCGTGAGTCGTCGCGGGGGTTAACCCGTCGGAAGCCCTACCGGAAACGATGGCGCGCTCGCGGTTCGAACTCCCGCCACGGCTGGTCGACTGGTCGATCCTCGTCACCGTGGGGTTCGTCGCCGCGACCGGTCTCCTGACCCTGATATCGGGTCGTCCGGCCGATGCCGTCGTGTTCGCCCTCCACGGCGCGGGCGGGCTGGCGCTCGTCCTGCTCCTCTTCTGGAAACTCCGGCGGGTTCGGCCACGGGTCACGATGCGACGGGCCTGGGACCGTCACACCCCGGTTTCGATCCTCTTGGCCCTCCTCGCCGTGGCGGCGCTCGCCACCGGCGCGGTCTGGTCGTTCGGCGTGACCCCCCGCCTCGGCCCGTGGCCGCTCCTGTTCGTCCACATGGTCCTCGGCGCGCTCGTGGTGCCCGTCCTGCTCGTCCACCTCCGAAGCCGCTTCCGGCTTCCGAGCACCCGCGACTTCGAGGGTCGACGGACCGCGATGTCCTCCCTCGCCGTGGTGGGCTTCGGCGCACTGATGTGGCGGCTCCAGCGGACGGCGAACCGCGTGCTCGAAACCGGTGGCGAGGACCACCGCTTCACCGGTTCGACGGAGGAGGGCTCCGACGCCGGCAACGCCTTTCCGGTCACGAGCTGGGTCGCCGACGACCCGGAGCCCATCGATCCCGACACCTGGACCCTCCGCATCGGGGGTGAAGCCCAGCGAGAACTCGAACTCACCTATCCCGACCTCGACCCCGAGAACGGCGATCGGGCGACGCTGGACTGTACCAGCGGCTGGTACTCGACCCACGACTGGCGCGGGGTTCGAGTGGGGGACCTCCTCGATGCCGTCGAACCCGATGAGGGGGTCGAATGGGTTTCCTTCCGGTCCGTCACCGGCTATCGCTGGAGCCTCCCGATCGAGGAGGCCCGCGAGGCGCTGCTCGCGACCCACGTCGACGACGAGCGCCTCGACCACGGCCACGGCTACCCGCTTCGGCTGGTGGCCCCCGGCCGCCGCGGCTTCCAGTGGGTGAAGTGGGTCGAGGCGGTCGAAATTACCCGTCAGCGCGACCTCGGCGAGTGGCTCGTGATATTCGTGAGCGGCTTCGACGGTTAGGCTAGCGAATCAAGCAGGTTCGTGAGCGACCCGAGGTCGCGGACCTGCGTTCCGGTCGTTGCCTCGGGGTTGAGATGAATCGGGACGAAACCCGCTCGCTTGGCACCCTCCACATCCGCCTCGTAGTCGTCGCCGATCATCACGTAGGTGTCGGCGTCGACGCGCTCTCTCGCCAGCTCGAACGGCGCTGGGTCGGGTTTGTGCGCGCCGGCCTCGTACGACGTGACCACTGCCTCGAAGCGTTCGAGCAGGTCGTGATGGGCGAGCTTCGCTCGTTGCCACTCCGGCACGCCGTTCGTGATGACCCCGAGGTGATGGCGCTCCGCGAGCGACTCGGTCAGCGTTCGAGCGCCATCGTTCACGGCCGTCATCGCCACCTCCCGTTCGCACAACTCGGCGACGAGCGCCTCGGGGGCGACGTCGCTCTCCGCTTCCGCGCGAACCGCCCGCATTCCGTGCCGATACGGCTCCGGTTCGGTCGCCACGAACGCCTCGTAGAAGGTCTCGTTGTACGTCTCGACCAGTGGTGGCGTCGAACGGCCGAGGCACGCGTGCAGCGTCGCTTCGATTACCTCGCGGTAGGGTTCCGTGAATTCGAGGAGCGTTCCGTCGAGGTCGAAGAAGACGGCCGTGGACATACGACCCGTTCCCGTCGGGACGCAAAGCCGCTGTGGTCAGTCGTCCCGTTCGAGCGGCGTGCCGTCCTCGGTCGGCGGCGCGACGTGGTCGATGTACGCGGCGACCGAGGGCTCGTGGACGTGCACCTCGAAGCGGATCCCGCCGAGTTCGTCGGGATCGCCCACCGCGAAGTTGACCACGCCCACGAAGGCGGGCTGTTTCTTCAACACGAACTCGATGACCTCGCCCTGGGTACCGGCGGCGAACTCGTTGCGGGCGCTGTCGAGGATCTCCTGTTCGTGGAGGAGTTCGGAGAACCGGTCCAGACTGTGGGCCTCGGCCCGGACCTCGCCGGGCGCGCGCTCGATGTCGGCCTCCGGCACGAGGCGTTCGACTGCGTCGACGACCCGGTCGGTGACCTCGGTGTCGTGGACCGGCGCAGTCACGTCGATATCGACCCGGTAGATCATGGTTCCTCCGTCAGGAGTCCGCGGATCTCCCCGTGGAACGCCGCGAGGGTATCCGTGTTCTCGATCACGACGTCGGCGCGCTCGATGGCGGCGTCCATCCCGAACCCGCGCTCGCGCTCGTCGCGGGCCGCGAGGCTCTCGCCGCCCTTCTCGACGGGTGTATCGCGTCCACGGGCGCTGATTCGGTCGGCCCGCGTGTCGAACGGGGCGTCGATGGCGACCAGCGTGAACGACTCCCCGAAGGCCGACTCGAAGCGTTCCACCTCGGTATCGGAGCGGATCCCCTCGACGAGGACGGTCTCCGCGTCGTCGAGCGCGGCCTCGATGGTCGGGAGCGAGCGCTCGGCGATGGCCCCCGGCCCACCCTCCTCGCGGAGTGCCTTCGCGACCGCGCCGTGGTGGTCCGCGGGGTCGAGCCCGCGTTCGCGACACGCCTGCCGGATGACGTCGCCCATCGTGACCACCGGAACCCCCCGTTCGCGTGCGACGGTCGCGGCCTCGCTCTTGCCGCTGCCCGGAAGGCCGACGACGCCGATGACCTGCATGGGCGCGATTGGCCGGAATCCGGGTTAAGCCCTCCGCACTCGACCCAACCGCTTTTATCCGTTCCGCCGAATCAGAATCCGGGGCACGTAGCTCAGTCCGGATAGAGCGTCGGACTTCTATCCGTGTCGCGATAGCGCCATGGGGAGTCATCCGACGGTCGCGGGTTCGAATCCCGTCGTGCCCGTGAGCAGCGTGGCGGCTTCGCCGCCACGGACCGTTCGAGCGGGTGTCACCGACCCGCGAGAAGGCGAGCGACAGCGAGACGTGGTGAACGACGGAGACGGGATTCGTATCAGGGAGTGAAGTGAGCACAGCGAACGGAACGACCGTGGTTCGGTACCCACCTTTTGCTGCGCTCGTTCGCTCGCGATGCTCGCTCACTCGTCCCAAAATCGCGGAGCGATTTTGTGTGCTAATCAGAACTGCTTCGCAGTTCT